>NZ_JASJSI010000059.1:0-25756 GCF_030237085.1 Stenotrophomonas maltophilia group sp. Smal32 | reverse complement strand
CGGGGCCGGACGGAAACCGGCCAGGGGCAGGATCAGCAGCAGGGGCAGCAGGCGTTTCATCGGGCTTCTCCAGCGGGGTTGGGTGAATGAACGCGCCGCAGGCCCTGACGGGGTTGACCGTTGGCACGGTAAACTGGCCCCGTTCATCGAAGGTTTCCCCACGCAGTCATGACGACCCGAGTCCTTACCGGCATCACCCCCTCCGGCACGCCCCACCTGGGCAACTACGTTGGCGCCATCCGTCCGGCCATCGCGGCCAGCCGCGCCCCGGGGATCGAGAGTTTCTTCTTCCTGGCCGACCTGCACAGCCTGATCAAATCCCAGGACCCGCAGCGCACCCAGCGCGCGACCCTGGAGATCGCGGCCAGCTGGCTGGCCTGCGGCCTGGACCCGGAACACGTGTGGTTCTACCGCCAGAGCGACATCCGCGAGACCACCGAGCTGATGTGGTTCCTGACCGCCATCGCCAGCAAGGGCATCCTCAACCGCGCGCACGCCTACAAGGCGGCGGTGGACAAGAACCGCGAGGAAGGCGTGGATGAAGATGCAGGCGTCAGCGCCGGCCTGTTCATGTACCCGGTGCTGATGGCCGCCGACATCCTGATCTTCAAGGCCAACCAGGTGCCGGTGGGCCGTGACCAGATCCAGCACATCGAGATGGCGCGCGATTTCGCCCAGCGCTTCAACCACGTGTACGGCAAGGAGTACTTCCCGCTGCCGGACGTGGTGATCGACGAGCAGGTGGCGACGCTGGCGGGCCTGGATGGCCGCAAGATGAGCAAGAGCTACCACAACACCATTCCGCTGTTCGTGCCGCGCGAGGAGCTGAAGAAGCTGGTGTTCTCGATCCTGACCGACTCGCGCGCACCGGGCGAGCCGAAGGACACCGAAGGCTCGGCCCTGTTCCAGATGTACCAGGCCTTCGCCACCCCGGAACAGACCGCCGAGTTCGCCAAGGCCTTTGCCGCCGGCATCAGCTGGGGTGATGCCAAGCAGCAGTTGTTCGAACGCATCGACAGCGAACTGTCGCCGCTGCGCGAGCGCTACAACGCGCTGATGGCCGAGCCGGAAAAGATCGAAGCGCTGCTCAAGCGCCGTGGCCAGCAGCTGCGCGAGCAGCTGGCGGCACCGCTGCTGGACGAGCTGCGCCATGCGGTGGGCCTGCGCGACCTGTCCACCGCGGGCGACATCGCCAGCGAGGACGCCGGCGTGGCCCGCGTGGCACCGCCGCTGTTCAAGCAGTACCGCGAACAGGATGGCCGCTTCTACTTCAAGCTGACCGCCGGCGACGGCACGCTGCTGATCCAGAGCGAAGGCTTCGATTCGCCACGTGACGCCGGCCAGCTGATCGCGGTGATCAAGCAGGCCGAGCAGGGCGACCAGCTGCAGAGCGAGCTGTTCAAGCTGGAGGCCGAGGTGGATGCGGTGCTGGCCGCGCTGGCGGCGCTGCGCGAAGCGGCCTGACCTGCTCGCCCTTGTAGAGCCGAGCCCACGCTCGGCTTGGCGGAAAAGCAGCCGAGCATCGGCTCGGCTCTACAGGGCATTGCACCCATGGCATGATGCCCACGCGCCTCCGGCGCGATGACATGGAGTCTGCGATGGCCTGGTTGTCGCTGCTGCTGTTCCTGCCCTGGTTCCTGCTGCTGGGCAGCCTGTACTGGCTGTTCCCGCGCCAGCCGCGTACTTCGCGCCGGCGCCTGTTCGATGGCACCACCCTGCTGCTGGCATTCGCGCTGAGCATCGTCTCGATGCTGTGGGGGCACCGCATCGGCGTGGTGCAGACCGGCGCTGGCGCTATCTGGCCACAGGTGCTGGCGGTGCTGTACGCCTATGGCGCGTTTCTGGCGGTGCTGGTGCTGGCGTTGCTGCTGCGGCCGCGCTGGCTGGACCGGTAACCCTGCCTCTGTAGAGTCGAGCCATGCTCGACTTCGCGTGCCCTCTGTAGAGCCGAGCCTAGGCTCGGCTGATGCCTGACAGAATGGCAGCCGAGCGTGGGCTCGGCTCTACAGAAGGCCCTCTCCGACCAAAGCCGCATCGAACCCGGGCCGCCCGCGCGCCTACCATGGGCGTCTGTTCCCGATCCTGCCAGGTGCGTGCCGATGACCGCCGACCCCAGCATCCACACCATCGATACCGGCTTCCAGCGCGCGGACTTCGATGCGGCCTACCTGATTGTTGAAAACGGCCGCGCGGCCTTCGTCGATTGCGGCACCGGCCTGTCGGTACCTGCGATGTTGCAGGCGCTGGCCAACGCCGGCCTGGGCGTGGAAGCGGTGGACTGGCTGCTGCTGACCCACGTGCACCTGGACCATGCTGGCGGCGCCGGTCTGCTGATGCAGCAGCTGCCCAACGCGAAGGCGGTGCTGCACCCGCGTGGTGCACCGCACATGATCGACCCGACCCGGCTGATTGCCGGCGCCACGGCGGTGTACGGCGCCGAAGAGATCACGCGCAGCTATGGTCGTATCGAGGCCATTCCCGAACACCGTGTGGTGGTGGCCGAAGACGGGCACCGCATCGATCTGGCCGGCCGCGAGCTGGTGCTCCTGCATACACCCGGTCACGCACTGCATCACTACTGCGTATGGGATGCGCGCAGCCGCAGCTGGTTCACCGGCGATACGTTCGGTATTTCCTATCGCGAGCTGGACAGCGCGCAGGGTGCTTTCATCTTCCCCACCTCGTCGCCGGTGCAGTTCGACCCGGAGGCGATGAAGACCTCGATCCAGCGCATGCTCGATTACGCACCGCAGGCGATGTACCTGACCCACTACGGCCGCGTGGAGCAGGTGCAGAAGCTGGCCGACGACCTGTTCGAGCAGATCGATGCAATGGCCACCATCGGCCGCCAGTGCGATGGCCGCCCGGACCGCCACCGCTGCCTGCTGGCCGCGCTGCAGGCGCTGTACCTGGAACGTGCACAGCTGCATGGCTGTGCGCTGGACGATGCGGCGGTGATCGCTGTTCTGGCGATGGACATCGAACTCAACGCGCAGGGCCTGGCCTGCTGGCTGGACCGCATCAGCAGGTAGACCCACGCCATGCGTGGATGACTTGAGCCCAGGCTGCGCCGCGATGTCACGACCACGTTACACTCTGGTGACTTCCGAGCCTGCCGTGGTACTGCCGTGAATCCGATGCGCGTGTTGCTGCTGTCGTCCTGCCTTTTCGTCGGTGGCCTGGCCCATGCGGCCAATGACCTGCCGGGTGGTGGCATCGATCCGCAGGCACTGTCGCGCCACGTGCGTGTACTGGCGTCGGACGGATTCGAGGGCCGCGCGCCGGCCACCGAGGGCGAGGAGCGCACCGTGCAGTACCTGATCGAGCAGTTCCGCAGCTACGGCCTGCAGCCGGGTGGCGTGGACGGCAGCTGGGTGCAGCCGGTGCCGCTGGTGCGTGCCCAGCTGGATGGCGCTGCCAAGGCCAGCCTGTCGCTGAAGCAGGGCAAGCGCGCGCTGGCTAACGGTGTGGACGTGACCCTGCAGAGCCTGCAGCCGCGCAAGCGCGTGCAGATCAAGGATGCGCCGCTGGTGTTCGTCGGCTATGGCATCGACGCACCGGAACGCCACTGGAACGATTACAAGGACGTGGACCTGCACGGCAAGATCGCCGTGGTGCTGATCAACGACGCCGATTTCGAGGCTGATGCACCGGGCGCGTTTGACGGCAAGGCGGTGACCTACTACGGCCGTTGGACCTACAAGTTCGAGGAAGCCGCACGCCGTGGCGCCGAGGGCGTGCTGATCGTGCACGAGACTGCACCAGCCGCCTATGGCTGGGCCACGGTGAAGAGCTCGGGCACTTCGCCGCTGTTCGACATCGAGCGCAGCCAGGCCGACGCAATGGCCCAGCACACGCCGCTGCGCGGCTGGATGCAGCGCGAACTGGCCGAGGCGATCTTCGCCGACGCCGGCCTCGATTTCGATGCCGAGAAGCGCAAGGCGATGCGCGCCGACTTTCGCCCGGTGGCGCTGGACAACGCCAAGCTGAGCGTGGACTTCGCGTTGAAGCGCGAACAGGTGGTGACCCGCAACGTGGTGGCCAAGCTGCCCGGTGGCGCGCATGGCGACGAGGCGGTGATCTTCTCCGCACACTGGGATGCCTTCGGCATCGGGCAGCCCGACGCCAAGGGTGACCGCATCCGGCGTGGCGCGATCGACAATGCCACCGGCGTGGCCACGGTGCTGGAACTGGGCCGCGTGTTCGCCGCCGGCCCGCAGCCCCAGCGCACGCTGTACTTCGTGGCGCTGACCGCTGAAGAGAAGGGTCTGCTGGGTGCCAGTTATTACGCCGCGCACCCGCTGGCGCCGCTGGACAAGACGGCGGCGGTGCTGAACATCGAGATGTTCAGCCCGGATGGCCCGACCCGTGACATCGCGTCGTGGGGCAAGGGCCGGGTGTCGCTGGAAGGCGACCTGGAACGCGTGGCCAAGGCCCGTGGCCGCAGCTACAGCCCGGACCCGAACCTGGAAGCCGGCTTCTTCTACCGCGCCGACCACTTCGCCTTCGCCCGCCTGGGCGTGCCGGCGATCACCATCGGCCCGGGCCTGGACAAGCTGGACGGTGGGGTTGAAGCCGGCCGCGCGCTGCGCGAGAAGTACTTCGCCGACTGCTACCACCAGGCCTGCGATGCCTGGACCCCGAGCTGGGACCCCAGCGGCCATGCCGCCGACACCCTGCTGGTCTACGACCTGGGCGCCGAGCTGGCCAACAGCCGCCGCTGGCCGACGTGGGAAAAGGAATCAGAGTTCCGCGGCGCGCGTGACAAGAGCGAATCCGCCCGCCGTTGATGGGCCGGCGGACGACGGTGTGCGTGTGTAGAGTCGACTGTCAGTCGACTATCGCGCGCAGCGCGGGGTTTTTCGCCATCTGATCGAAGAGCAGTCGACTGACAGTCGACTCTACCGTGCAGGCTCCATCCGAGCGGTGTTCCACAGCGGCCACCGGCATTGCACCGGTGGCCGCGATCACCACAGCGCCCTTACTTGCGGGTGCCGTCGAGCCAGTTCGGGCCCTTGTTGGTCAGGAAGAAGATGTAGACCACCAGCGAGACCGCGATCGTCGCGGTGACGTAGATGGCGAACCAGTCGACATGGCCGGTCTTCAGTGCGCCCTGGTACAGCAGCGGGGCGGTGCCGCCGAACAGCGAGTTGGCCAGCGCATAGCCCAGGCCCACGCCCAGTGCACGCACGTGGGTGGGGAACAACTCGGCCTTCACCACCGCGTTGATCGAGGTGTAGCCGGTGAGGATGACGAAGGCCAGTGCCAGGGTCAGGAACGCCAGCGTGGCGTCGTGCTGGTGCGGCAGCTGGGTGATCAGGTACCAGCTGTACACCACGCCGCCGACACCGAAGAACACCAGCAGGGTCTTGCGGCCGATGATGTCCGACAGCCAGCCCCCGACCGGCTGCAGCACCATCAGGAACGCCAGCACGCCCAGGTTGATCAGGGTACCGGTCATCGGGTCGTTGCCCGCGAAGGCGCTCTGGATCATCTTCGGGCCGTTCACCGAGTAGGTGTAGAAGGCCACGGTGCCACCGGCGGTGATCAGGAAGCACAGCAGCAGCGGCCGCCACTGGTGCACGAACAGCTCGTACATCGAGCCGGACTTCTGGGCCTTGCCCTCGCGTGCGGCTTCGATCGACGACTCCGACAGCGATTCGTCCATGCCGCGGCGCAGCCAGAACACCACCACCGCGGCGATGCCACCGATGCCGAAGGCGATGCGCCAGCCCCACTCGGAGATTTCCGGCTTGCCCCAGAAGGTCAGCATCAGCAGCAGGGTCAGCTGGGCCAGCACATGGCCACCGACCAGGGTGACGTAGTGGAACGAGGACAGGAAGCCGCGACGGCCCGGAATGGCGGCCTCGGACATGTAGGTGGCGCTGGCGCCGTATTCGCCGCCGGTGGCGAAGCCCTGCAGCAGGCGCGCGAACAGCAGGATGACCGCTGCCCAGATGCCGATGCTGGCCGCCGTGGGCGTAATGGCGATCAGGAACGAGCACAGCGCCATCAACGTGACCGAGACGGTCAGGGCCAGGCGGCGGCCGTGGCGGTCGGCGAAGCGGCCGAAGAACCAGGCACCGATGGGGCGCATCAGGAACGTGGCGGCGAAGATCGCCCACACGTACATCGTGGAATTCTTGTCGTCCGGCGAGAAGAACTGTGATTCGAAGTACACGGCGAATACCGAGTACACGTAGACGTCATACCACTCCACCAGGTTGCCGGCGGAGCCTTTGAGGGTATTGGAGATCGACCGCCGCAGGGCGGCGCGGTCGTTCGCGGGTACGGCGGGTTGGGACGTGGTGCTCATCTGGGTGGGAATCCTCGATGCGGCGCGTCCGTGCGCAGGGAAAACGGCGCCCGGCCTTGGGGCGGCGCGGCCGGGCAGCCCTCTTGGTACTGCATCAGCCGTCAACACGGGGTAGCAGACCAGAGCAGGGTGCATGGATGGATGACAGCGTGCCACCGTACGGGGTGCCGGACCATACTCAAAACGTCCTAGAATCCGCCTTCCCCCGGCTCCCTGGTGTGTCATGTCGGCTCCCCCCTCTTCGTCTGCGGCTGCCCCCCGGGGTGGCCTTGTCGCGCTGGCATTGCTGCTGGTCTACGTGGTCTGGGGCTCGACCTACCTGGGCATCGCCAAGGCCCTGCACGGCGGCGCACTGCCGCTGACGATGGTCTCCGGCAGCCGGTTCATCATTGCTGGCGGCCTGATGTTCCTTGCCCTGCGCCTGTTCTGGAAGCTGCCGAACCCGACGCTGCGGCAATGGCGCAATCTGGTGGTGATGGGCGTGACCATGCTGGTGCTGGGCAACGGCATGGTGGTGCTGGCCGAGCGTGAGGTGTCCTCGGGCCTGGCCGCGACCGCGGTGGCCTCGGTGCCGCTGTGGATGGCGCTGTTCTCGGCGCTGCGCGGGCAACATGCCAGCCGCGGTGAGTGGCTGGGCATCGCCATCGGCTTCCTCGGCGTGGTCTGGCTCAATGCCGGCAGCAGCCTGACGGCCTCGCCGACCGGGCTGGTGCTGCTGCTGATCGCGCCGGTCGGCTGGGCCTTCGGTTCGGTGTGGGCACGCGGCCTGGACCTGCCGGGCCCGTTCATGACCGCCGCCGGGCAGATGATCTGCGGCGGCGTGCTGCTGGTGCTGATCGGCCTGGCGGTCGGCGAGCGCCCGACCACGCTGCCCGATACCGGCGGCCTGCTGGCGATGGCGTACCTGTGCGTGTTCGGTTCCATCGTCGCCTTCACCGCCTACGTGTGGCTGCTGCAGAACGTGCGCCCGGCGCTGGCCGGCAGCTATGCCTACGTCAATCCGGTGATCGCGGTGCTGCTGGGCGCGCTGCTCAATGGCGAGCGATTCGGCTGGCGCGACCTGCTGGCGATGGTGGTGATTCTTCTGGGTGTGGTGGTGCTGACGATGGCAAGGACGAGAAGGAAATGAGCATGGATGAGAAAGAACAACGCCGGGGTCTGCTGGTCACTGCGTCCACCTTCGTGATCTGGGGCCTGGTGCCGGTGTACTGGCACCTGCTCAACGAGGTGCCTTCGTTCCAGATCATCGCCCACCGCATCATCTGGAGCACCGTGCTGGTGCTGGGCTGGCTGTTGATCAGCGCGCGCCTGGACTGGTGGCAGAAGATTGCCGCACAGCCGCGCGCGCTGCCGATCCTGCTGGTGTCCAGCTTGACCATCGCCTTCAACTGGGGCCTGTACATCTGGGCGGTCAACGCCGGCCATGTGATCGAGACCAGCCTGGGCTACTTCATCAACCCGCTGGTGAACGTGCTGCTGGGCGTGATGGTACTGAAGGAGCGCCTGCGCCGCCTGCAGTGGGTGGCCGTGGCGATGGCAGCGGTGGGCGTGGCCTGGCTGACCATCGATGCGGGCACGCCACCGTGGATCGCGCTGGGCCTGGCCTGTTCGTTCGGCCTGTATGGCCTGCTGCGCAAGCTGGTCTCGGTCGATCCGGTGGCCGGCCTGGGCGTGGAGAGCATGTACCTGTTCCTGCCGGCGCTGGCGTTTGCGATCTGGGCCGAGAACGGCCATGGCGGCGCGTTCTTCCACGGCTGGGGCTGGCGCAACGACCTGCTGCTGATCTTCGGTGGCGCGGTCACCGCAGTACCGCTGATCGGCTTCGCCTACGGCGTGAAGCGCATTCCGCTGTCACTGGTCGGCATCCTGCAGTACATCGCGCCGAGCCTGCAGCTGCTGCTGGGCGTGTTTTTCTTCCATGAGGCGTTCGATACCGCCAAGGCGATCGGCTTCGCAGCGATCTGGGCCGGCCTGGTGCTGTTCGTCGGCGACAACATCCGCACGATGCGCAAGCGGTAACGGCGCCGGGGTCGGATCCCTCCGCAACGCGGAGGGCGCTGACCCCCTGTTCCTCGCCGCCTGGGGTCATAGCCCTTCGCCGGGCGAAGGGATCCGACCCCGCTTCGGCGCGAAAAAGAACGGCGCCCCGAAGGGCGCCGTTCTGCTTCCATCCACCGCCAGGAGAGAGAGATGGCGGTGGCGGGAACGCGGTTGCAGGCTTAGAAGCGCTGCTGGTACTTCATGTACATGAAACGACCGATGTCGAAGCCACCGTAGTAGGTGAAGCTGCTGTTCGGCTGGCTGTACATGATCGGACCCTGGTGGTCGAAGACGTTGTTCACGCCCAGCGACACGGTGCCGTCCCACGGCAGGGCATAACGCACCTGCAGGTCGTGGAAGGTGTTGGAACCCACCTTGTTGGTCGGCGAGGCATCGGTGTAGGCCGAGCTGAAGCCCGGCATGTTGCACTCGTCCATGTAGGAGCACTTCTCCTTCATGCTGGAGTAGTAGCGCGCGGTCCAGCCGATGCCCAGGTTGCCGTACTGCCAGTCCAGGTTGAAGGTCGAACGCACGCGGAAGTTGCCGCCCCAGCTGGTCAGCTGCTCCACCGGCGTGGTGGCGGCGTTGTCATTGCGCTGCTCCAGGTAGTCGGTGTAGGTGGTGTTCCAGGTAACGGCGAACTTGCCGAACGCGGTTTCCGGCAGGCGGTAGCGCGCGCTGATGTCATAGCCGGCGGTTTCGCGGTAGCCGGCGTTGACCAGCGAACGGTCCAGCGCGTTGACCTGACCGTTGCTGCCACGGGTGAAGCGGCCGCAGGCGGCGTCCGAGCCCTGCACGTAGCACTGTTCCAGGATGTTGGTGGCCGACTCGCCAACGATGGCGTTGTCGATGCGGATCTTCCACCAGTCCAGGCTGACGTCCAGGCCCTGCACGAAGTCGGGGCTGTAGACCAGGCCCACAGTCCAGGTCTTGGCGGTTTCCGGCTTCAGGTTCGGGTTGGAACCGGAGTTGAAATCGGTGGTGGCCTGCTGGCCCGGCTTGCTGGCCACGGTGCCGTCGCTGTTGAGCTGGCGGAAGTTGGCCGGCACCTTCAGGGCCTTGCAACGGGCAGCCACGGCGGCGCTGCTTGCAGCGGTGCCGAACGAGGTATCGCACGGATCGGTGAACGAATCACGGGTGCTGACAGTGCCGCCGTACAGGTCGTCCACGGTCGGTGCACGGAAGCCGGTGCCATAGGTGGCGCGCACCAGCAGGCTGTCGATCGGCTTCCACTTCACGCCGAACTTGCTGTTGGTGGTCGAACCGAAGTTGTTGTAGTCCGAATAGCGACCCGCGACATCCAGCGACAGTTCGCGGGCGAACGCCATGTCGGCCAGCAGCGGCACCTGCATTTCCAGGTAGACCTCGTTGAGCGAGTAGTCGCCCTGGGTCGGCTTGCCGGTGGTGCCGGCGATCTGGCCGTTCTGCACCATCAGGTCCGGGGTGTAGCGTGCTTCTTCGGTGCGGTGCTCGAAGCCCATCGCAGCCATGATGTCGCCGGCCGGCAGCGAGAACAGCGAACCGGAGATGTTGGCGCTGGCCACCTTGGTGGTGGTCTGGCTCTTGTCCACGTAGCGGGCGAACAGGTAGTCCTGCACGTCCTGGTTGCTCAGCGAGCCCGGGCCGGTGTAGCCCATCGGCGCGGCCGGGTTCCACGGCACGCAGCCGGCGATCACCGCGTCGCGGGTACCGCAGTAGGCCACGCCGTTCTCGATGAAGGACGGGCCGACGGCCAGGTTGACGTTCGGCTGGTACATGCTGCCGGTACCAACGCGCTCGCCTTCATTGCGGTTGTAGGTGTAGCTGACGTTCCAGTCCCAGTAGCGCGAGCCGGTTTCGAAGCTGCCTTCCAGGCCCAGACTGCCGCGCTTGGTTTCCAGGGTGTTCTCGGTGCCACGCAGCATTTCTTCGGTGCGGTGCGAGAACAGCACGTCCTGCTGCCACAGGTTGAACGCGCTGTCCTTGGACAGAGCGGCGCGGCTGCCGTTGCGCGCCTGTGTGGCGGTGACCGAGTACGGGTAGCCGGCCAGGTGCTTGGTGGATTCGCGCTTGCTGTACATGGCATCGGCAAGGATGCGCAGGTCATCGGTGATCGAGAAGCCGCCGTTGGCGAACACCGAAGTGCGCTCCAGGCCGGTCAGCAGGCTCATGTTGGTCTTGGTGTTGGCACCATCGGCCGGGTTCGGCGCATGGAAGTTGCTGGCGGTGGTCGGGTCGCCGCCCGGGCCGACGGTCAGCGACTTGCCGCCGACGGTGACGCTGCCCCACGGCGTGGTGCCGTTCAGGCCATCGTTCGGGTGGCGCGGGCCGTTGACGTAGCGGCTGAACTCGCGCGCGCCGCCCATCACTTCGTCTTCCTTGGTGCGCTCGGCACCGACGCTGAACCAGCCGCGGTCGAAGGTCTTGCCGAAGGTGGCACTGTAGGAGCGCTTCTGACCGTCGCCTTCGCCGTACTGGCCGACGTAGACGCTGGCTTCGGCACCATCGAAGTTCTTGCGGGTGATGATGTTGACCACACCGGCGATGGCGTCCGAGCCGTACAGTGCCGAAGCACCGTCAGTCAGCACTTCCACGCGCTCGACGATGGCCGACGGGATCGAGGCCAGGTCGGAGTAGCCACCTGCGCTGACGCCCATGCGGCGGCCGTCGATCAGCACCAGGCTGCGTTCCGGGCCGAGGTTGCGCAGGCTGACGTACGTGCCGCCGAAGTCGCGCGAAGAACTCAGCGACGACGAGCGGCTCAGGCTCGGAGCACCGGCGGCGGTGACGTCCTGCAGGATGTCGGCGACGTTGATGTAGCCCTTCTTCTCGATCTCGGCGCGGCTGAGCGCGACGACCGGCTGTGCGGTCTCGACACTGGCCTGGCGGATGCGCGAGCCGGTGATTTCGATGCGATCGAGGTTGGTCGGGGTATCGCCGGCGCTCTGTGCGAAGGCGGGGGTGGTGCAGCTGGCGGCGAGCGCGATGACGATCGCGTTGCGCAGCGGATTGGTTTTCAGGGACATCCGTGACATCTCGTGTTTCAGGAAAAACAAGCGCCCGTTCTATGGGCGCGTGGGGTGCTGCAAACCAACGTGGGGGCCGGGATTCTAGAGTGTTTCCATTCGTAACTGTTTGTCGCCATGCCGCTGAATGTGCGCGAAGATGAATCGCAACCAACAATCCACAGATGCGATGTGCGCGGCGTCACGCACGTTGCGTGCGCGATGGGCAGAGGCATCGATAGCGGCAGATTTGTGGATATCTGTAGCCGCGCGTGTGCGCACGCTTCCATCCACGCATGGCGTGGATCTACTGGATCCAGATTGGGGTCAGATCCCTTCGCGCAGTGAAGGGATCTGACCCCACCAATGAAAAAGGGACGAAGCTCCCGCTTCGTCCCCCTGCAACGTGCGCGTTGTATCGCTGCGAAATGCTCAGGTTTCGCGCAACGCCGTGGTGATCGGCAAACGTGCCGCGCGCAGCGCCGGGAACAGGCCACCGACCAGGCCGATGCCCAGTGCCCATTTCAGGCCGGTCCACAGCAGTTCCGGCGAAACATGGAACTTGAACACCACCGCGCTGAAGTTGCTGCCGATGGTGGACACGCTGTAGCCATTGAACAGCAGCCACGCCACCGCGCACCCCAGCAGGCCGCCCAGCAGCGCCAGCAGCATCGTCTCCAGCATCACCGCAGTGACAACCGGCAGGCCACGGAAGCCGATCGCGCGCATGGTGGCGATCTCGCGCGCACGCGTGGCAACAGCCGCATACATGGTGTTGAGTGCGCCGAACACCGCACCCACCGCCATGATCGTGCCGATCACCTTGCCGAGGATGTCGATCAGCTTGGTCAGCCCGCCGCCCTGCTTGCTGTAGTAGACACGGGTGGTTTCCACGTCCAGCTTCAGGCGCGGGTCGGCGGCGACCGCCGCCTTGAACTGCTCGAAGCCGGCCTTGCCATCGGTACGCACGCTGATCGACTGCCAGGCGCTGCGCTGGTAGGTGGTGGCCAGCGTATCGGCGTCGGTCCACAGTTCCGAATCATGCGCATCGCCGGTGGCGAACACGCCGACCACGGTCCAGGTCTGGTTGCCCAGCGTCAGCGTCCTGCCCACGTCCATGTCGCGGAACTGGCCCTTGGCACCCTGGCCGACCACGATCTCGCGCAGGCCGGTGGCGAACTTGCGGCCTTCGATGATCTTGACCTTGTCATGTACTGCCCAGGCCTGCGGACCAACGCCGCGGAACTGCGCGTTGACGTCGGTGCCGTCGGACTTCGATACCAGGTTGACCACCTGCGACAGCTCCGGCGACAGCAGCGGCCGGCCTTCGCCATCGCGGCTGATGCCGGGCAGGGTGGACAGCGTGGGAACCTGTTCGCGGGTGATGACCGAATTGGTCTCGGCCTGCGAGCCACCGCGCAGCACGATGGCGGTGGTGTCATCGCCGGTATTGTTGAGCGTGGCTTGGAAACCTTCGCCCATCGCCAGCATCGCCACCAGCACGCCGACCACGCCGGCGATGCCGACCACGATCACCGAGGACGCACCCCAGCGCTGCGGCAGGCTGGCCACGCCGATGCGGGTGGCCGCCAGTGCCAGCCGTCCGCCACGGGTCAGCAGCAGCCACAGCGCCACCAGCACGGCCACGGCCAGCACGCCAACCCACGGCAGGCTGATCCACAGCACCAGGCCGATCGCCAGCAGCAGCACCGTCACACCGTTGCCCAGCCACTTCTTGAGTTTGCTCTTGAACATGTCGGTGTCCTCCTCAGCGGCCGGCCAGTGCGTCGACGATCTTCAGGCGCTTGGCACGCAGCGCCGGCAACAGGCCGACGATGATGCCGATCACCACGATCAGGCCCAGCCCCATCAGCCAGGTCGGCGTCGGTACGTGCGGCGGCAACATGCCCATGCTCTTCGGCCCGATCGCTGGGAGGATCAGCGCGGCCAGGCCCATGCCGATCAGGCCACCCAGGCCGATCAGCAGCACCGACTCCACCATCACCAGGGTCAGCACGGTGCTGTCCTTGAAGCCCAGCGTCTTCAGCGTGGCCAGCTCCGGCACGCGCTCGCGCACCGCCTGCGCCATGGTGTTGCCGGTCAGCAGCAGCAAGGTGAAGAACACCGCGCCCATGATCGAAGTGACGATCATGCCGATGTCGGCGAACTGCTTGACGAAGGCCTGCTGGAACGCTGATTCGGTCTGGGTCTTGGTCTCGTGGTCGGAGTTGGCCGAGATCGCATCGATCGCCTGCGCCACCCGCGAGGAATGGTCCAGATTGTCCAGCGTCACCGTGTACCAGCTCACCTGGTTCTTGATGTAGTCGTTGGATTCATCGAAGTACTTCCAGTTCATCATCAACTGGCGTTCTTCGTTGGCGGCCAGCGCGCGGTCCTTGGAACGGTAGATGCCCTTCAGTTCCAGCGGCCAGTCGTTGCTGCCACCACGCGGGAAGATCGTGGCCTGCAGCGGGATGGTGTCGCCGATCTTCCAGCCGAACTGCTTGGCCAGCGATTCGCCGACGATGGCGCCGGTGCGGGTCTGTTTCCAGTCTTCCAGCTGCGCCGGATCGATCTGCAGCTCGCGGTAGACATCGAAGTAGTTGGGCGACACCGAGAAGTTCGGGAAGAAATTCTTCGGGTCCTGGTAGATGCCACCAAACCACATGCCATAGGCCACGTCACGCACCCCGGCTACCTGGCGGATCTGGGTTTCCAGCCGGATCGGCAACGACTGGGTGATCGATAGCCGCGAGGCCACCACCAGGCGGTTGGCGCCTTCCACGCTGCCGCCGGACGAGAACGCCACGCGCACCGAGTCGAGCATGCCGAACAACAGGAACGCGGCCACCACCGACAGCAGGGTCAACAAGGTGCGCGTGCGGCTGCGGAACAGCTGCGCCCACACCAACGAGAAGTATTTCATCGCGGTGGCCTCCGTCAGTGGGCCAGCGGCGCGTCGGCCAGCTCGCCCTTGTCCAGGTGCACCGTGTGCGTGGCGTACTCGGCGGCCTTCGGGTCATGGGTGACCATGATGATGGTCTTGCCGTGCTCACGGTTGAGCTGCTGCAGCAGGCCGAGAATCTCCTCGGCCGATTGGCGGTCGAGGTCGCCGGTCGGTTCGTCGCAGATCAGGAAGGTCGGGTCGGAGACGATCGCGCGGGCGATCGCCACGCGCTGCTGCTGGCCGCCGGACAGTTCATTCGGGCGGTGGCTGCGGCGGTCGGCCAGGCCGACCAGGGTCAGGGCGATCTCCGCATTGCGGCGGCGCTGCGCCGCATTGAGGTGGGTCAGCAGCAGCGGCAGCTCCACGTTCTTCTGCGCGGTCAGCATCGGCATCAGGTTGTAGAACTGGAACACGAAGCCGACGTGGTGGCTGCGCCAGGTCGACAGCTGGCCGCCGCTCATCTGGTCGATGCGCTCGCCTTCGATGCTGATTTCGCCGCCACTGGGGTTGTCCAGGCCGCCGATCAGGTTGAGCAGGGTGGTCTTGCCGGAACCAGACGGACCCATCAGCGCCACGAAGTCGCCGCTGGCGATGTCCAGGTCGATGCCGTGCAGCACCTGAACTTTCTCGGGGCCACGCTGGTAGGTCTTGGTGATGTTGCGCAGTGAAACCAGGGTCGACATGGGGGGTTCTCCACGGAAGGCGGGAAACGGGGACGCGCGCCGGCGGTGGCCGGGGGCGTGCGTCGAGCGGTGCTGCCGGCGGCGCCCACGGGCGCCAGGCCGTTACTGCGCTTGTTTCTGTTGCACCTTGGCGCCATCGCGCAGGGTGTCTGGCGGGTTCACCACCACCGATTCACCTGCGCTCACGCCCTTGAGGATCTGGCGGTCCTTGCCCATCGCCTGGCCTGCTTCGACCGTGCGCTGCTGCACGCGGCTCTCGTCACCCAGCACGAAGGCCACCGACGTGCCGTCGCGCTGGACCACCGCGCCGCCCGGCACGCGCACGCCCTGCGGCTTGGTCGCCGCCTGCGGCTGCGCCTGTTCGAGGAAGCTGACCCGCACGCCCATCTCCGGCACGATGCGCGGGTCTTTCACCTTCAGCGCCACGCGCACCTTCACCGTGGCCTTGCCGCGGTCGGCGGTGGGGATGATGGCGATCACCTCGCCCGGGATCTTCCACTCCGGGTAGGCATTGAGCGTGGCTTCCACCGGCATCTTCGGCTGCACGCGGCCGATGAAGGCCTCGCCGACCTCGACTTCGATCTCCAGCGAATCCATGTCGACGATGGTGCCGATGCCGGTACGGGTGAAGCCACCGCCGGCCGACAGCGGCGAGACGATCTCGCCCGGCTGCGCCGCCTTGGCGGTGACCACGCCGGAGAACGGCGCGCGCACTACGTTGTTGTCCACGCCCAGGTCGGCGATGGCCAGCTGGTCGTGTGCCACCTTGACGTTGCGCTGCGCAGTGTCCAGCTGTGCGCGCAGGCTGTCGCGCTGGGCCACGGCCTGGTCGTACTGCGAGCGCGACACCAGCTGCTGGCCGACCAGCGCCTGCAGGCGGCTGGCCTCGGCGGCGGCCTGCTTCTGCTGTGCTTCCAGCCCGGCCACCTGGCTGCGTGCGGCCTGCAGCTGCGAGGCATACAGGCTGCGCTGCGCATCGGCATCGATCGGGTCCAGGGTGGCCATCACCTGGCCGGCTTCGACCCGCATGCCTTCCTCGATCATCACCTCGCGCACCTTGCCGGTGATCTTGGCCGATACCGTGGCCATGCGCCGGGCGACCACGTAGCCACTGGCGTCAAGCACCGAACTGCTGGCGCTGCCCTGCTGGATGGCTACCGCGGGTGCGGTTTCCACCTCAACGGCCGGGGTGCGGCCGAACAGCGCGAAGGCGCCGGCGGCCAGCAGCACGGCAATCACGACAATCGTGATCCACAGCCAGCGCCGACCGCCGCCATTGCCACCGGAGGGCGGCTGTGGCGACTTGCGGTCGATACGGAGTTCCTTCAACAGCTCGGCAGAAGCGTTCATTCGTTCCATCACAGACGTTCGGGCGGGTGTGGCCGGAAGAGCGGACGGCGGCGGTTCCGGCGGTGGAGCGTGCGGCACAGCATGAAGGCAGGCACAGCGATGACGGCAGTGACAGCTGTCATCCGATGACACTGACGGCGGCAACTGCGAAATGTGACCACGGCGGCACAGGATGGCAACGTCCCCGCTACCGGTACCGCCCATGGATCCGATCGCCCCGTCGCTGGCCCGCCTGCAGCAGGTGCAGGTGCGCTATCGCGACCATACCGCCCTGCATGGCATCGACCTGCAGGTCCGCGCTGGCCAGGTGCTGGCATTGCTGGGCCGCAACGGTGCCGGCAAGAGTACCGCGATCAGCGTGCTGTTGGGCCTGCGCCGCGCCGACGCCGGCCAGGTCGAGCTGCTCGGTGGCGACCCGCAGCAGCGTGCCAGCCGCCTCGGCCTGGGCGTGATGCTGCAGAGCACGAACCTGCCGCCGATGCTGCAGGTGGACGAGCTGGTGGCCCAGGCCAGTGCCTGCTACCCCGACCCGATGCCGTTGCAGGAGGTACTGCAGCGCGCCGGACTGCAGGCGCTGGCGGGCCGCCGCTACGGCCAGCTGTCCGGTGGCCAGCAGCGCGCCGTGCAGTTCGCCAACGCACTGTGTGGGCGCCCGCGCGTACTGTTCCTGGACGAGCCCACCACCGGGCTGGACATCCAGGCGCGGCAGACCATGTGGCAGGCCATCCGGCAGCTGGTGGCCGAAGGCTGCGGCGTGCTGCTGACCACCCACTACCTGGAGGAGGCCGAGGCATTGGCGCAGCAGGTGGTGGTGCTGGAACAGGGCCGGGTGTTGGCCGACGCGCCGCTGGCCGAACTGCGCCTGGCCGAGCGGCCGCGTCGCATCCGCTGCCGCAGCGTGCTGTCCGCTGAAGAGGTGCAGTACTGGCCGGGCGTGCAGCAGGTGCAGCGCGACGGCGAGCATCTGCAGCTGCTGGCGAGCCCGGCCGAGCCGGTGGTGGCTCGCCTGCTGGCCGCCGATGCGCAGCTGCGTGAACTGGAAGTACAGGGCGCGGCGCTGGCCGATGCCTTCCTCGACCTGACCCGGGAGGCCGCATGAATACCCTGAATCCGACTGCCGCCGCTGCGCGTCCGGTATCGACCTGGCGGCGCGCGCTGCGCCCGTACCGTGCCGAACTGCAGGCCGAGCTGCGCCGCGCCTGGCGTACACCCGCCTTCGCCGTACCCTCGCTGCTGTTCCCGGTGCTGTTCTACCTGTTGTTCGGCGTGTTGTTGGGCCGCGGCCATGCACCGCTGTACCTGCTGGCCACCTACTGCATGTTCGGTGCGATGGCGCCGGCCCTGTTCGGCTTCGGCGTGCAGCTGGCGCTGGACCGTGAAGGCGGCCTGCTGACCCTCAAGCGCGCGCTGCCGATGCCGGCGGCGGCACCGTTGCTGGCGCGACTTGCGATGGCCGTGATGTTCGCGCTGCTGGTGGCCGCTCTGTTGATCGGCGTGGCGCGCGCGATGGGTGGCGTGCAGCTTCAGGCGGTGCAGATGCTGCAGCTGATGGCGGTGGCGGGGCTGGCCGCGCTGCCGCTGGGGGCGATCGGCCTGCTGATCGGAAGCCATGTCAGCGCCAGTGCGGCGCCGGCGATGGTCAACCTGGTCTACCTGCCGCTGGCGCTGCTGTCCGGCCTGTGGCTGCCGCTGTCGGCGCTGCCGAAGGTGTTTTCGACGATGGCCCCGCTGTGGCCGACCTGGCACCTGGCCCAGCTGGCGTTGCCGGTGGTGGGGCTGCCGTCGGTGGGCAGCGTCTCCGGCCATCTGCTGGTGCTGCTGGCGGTCACCCTTGTGGCGTTGCTGCTGGCGCGTCGCCGCCTGCGCCGGATCGGCTGAACTGGCATGATCGGCAGCGATCGTCCCCGCCTGGATCACCCCGTGTCGTCGAGCTGGCTTGCTTCCCTGCTGCGCCCCGCACCGGACTCGGCAGTGGCCGACAACCTGCGCCGCGGCAAACCGGCCTGGGCCGATGCCATCCACCTGCTGTGGACGGTGTGGGTGTTCATGACGCCGCTGTTCTCCGGGGGCTACACACTGCGCTGGCTGTGGTTCACCCTGGCCAGCTATCCGCTGTTCCTGGTGCTGTATGCGCGCCTGCTGCTGTCGCCGCGGCACCATGCGCCCCGCTATGCACTGGCGATGACCGCGCTGGCGATCGTGCTGGTGCCCTGGTACCCATCGGGCATCAGCTACTTCATCTTCGGCTGCGTGATGCTGCGGGTCTGCGGGCGCAGCAGCTGGTGGCGCTATCTGTTGCTGCTGGCCGCGCTCAACGCGATGTTCTACCTGGTGGCCTACCTTGCGCACTACCCGTGGCAGAGCCTGGTCTGGGTGCCGGCGGTGTCGTTCATCATCGGCATGGTGGTGAACGTGGAGACGGTGAACAAGGAAAAGGACGCCGCACTGCAGCTGTCGCAGGAGGAAGTGCGGCGGCTGGCGACCACCGCCGAGCGCGAGCGCATCGGCCGCGACCTGCACGATCTGCTGGGCCATACCCTGTCGCTGATCACCTTGAAGCTGGAGCTGGCGCGCAAGCTGCACGACCGTGGCGATGCACGTGCGCGGCAGGAGATCGGCGAGGCCGAGGACATCGCGCGTGAGGCACTGGCGCAGGTGCGCAGTGCGGTCACCGGCATCCGTGCCAGCGACCTGGCGGGCGAACTGGCCTCGGCACGCCTGCTGCTGGAATGCCAGCAGGTGCACCTGCACTATGCGTCGCCACCGGCAATGCCGGTGGACGTCGAACGTGGCCTGGCGCTGGTACTGCGCGAAGCGGCCACCAACATCGCCCGGCATGCGCAGGCAACGCAGGCGCGGGTGGATTTCATGCTGGAAGGAAGGATGTTGGCGATGCAGATCCGCGACGATGGCCGCGGCGGTGTGCAGGCCGAAGGCAATGGCCTGTGCGGGATGCGTGAGCGGGTGGCGGCGCTGGGCGGGCAGTTGCAGGTGCAGTCTGCGAAGGGCGAGGGCACGGTGCTGACCGTGCGCGTGCCTGTGGGCGCGGCCACCACACCGCTGCCGCCGGGCGCGCCGCCGACGCTGGCAGCGGGCGGTGCCGCATGATCCGCATCCTGCTGGCTGAAGACCAGGCGATGGTGCGGGGTGCGTTGTCCGCGCTGCTGGGCCTGGAGCCGGACATCGAGGTGCTGGGCAGTGCTGCCGACGGCGAGGCCGCCTGGCGCATGCTGCAGCAGCTGCAGCCGGACATCCTGGTGACCGACATCGAGATGCCGGGCCTGTCGGGGCTGGAGCTGGCGCAGCGCATCGCCCGCCATGAGTTGCCGATCAAGGTGGTGATCGTGACCACCTTCGCCCGCGCCGGTTTCCTGCGCCGCGCGCTGGAAGCGGGCGTGCTGGGCTACCTGTTGAAGGATGCGCCGGCGGAGAACCTGGCTGAGGCCCTGCGCAAGGTAAAGCAGGGCATCCGCGCGATCGATCCGCAGCTGGCGCTGGATGCGTGGTCGCAGGCCGATCCGCTGACCGACCGCGAGCGCCGCGTCCTGCGGCTGGCAGGCGAGGGCCGTACCGCCAGTGAGATTGCCGAACAGCTGGGGCTGTCGCACGGCACGGTACGCAATTACCTGTCCGAGTGCATCGGCAAGCTTGGCGTGGCCAACCGGATCGAGGCGTACCGGCTGGCGCGGCAGAAGGGGTGGTTGTAGGGGAGTACTGCTTTTCCTGGTGATGTCGTTTCCGTGACCGCGGAGGGGTGTCACTTTCTTTGCTCGTGCAAAGAAAGTAACCAAAGAAACACGCCGCCAGATCGCGAGCCGGCGCTGCGCGCCGGGGGCCGGCGGGTCGCGGGGCTTCACGGGGCGGCGCCCCCCTCGCTGCGGGGCGTGCGGCGCGGCGCGTGCGGCCGGCGGGCGCGGGGGGGGCGCGGGGCGCGCCGGGGGGGCCGCGGGGCGGCCCCCGCCGCTACCCGATAACGGAAAACGCCGCCCTGGGGCGGCGTTTTCCGTTCTGCTTACTTACCGCCGAGGCGTTCCCACAGGAAGCTGTAGGCCAGCGCCGACATGTGTGCGGCCTGCGCGTTGTTGGCTGCGCCGCCGTGGCCACCTTCGATGTTCTCGTAGTAGGTCACGTCCTTGCCGGCGTCGATCATCTTCGCCGCCATCTTGCGGGCATGGCCCGGGTGCACGCGGTCATCGCGGGTGGAGGTGGTGAACAGCACCGGCGGGTAGTTCTTCTTCGCGTCGAACAGGTGGTACGGCGAGAAGGTCTTGATGAACTCCCAGTCGCTGGTATCCGGGTTGCCGTACTCGGCCATCCACGACGCACCGGCCAGCAGGTGGCTGTAGCGCTTCATGTCCAGCAGCGGCACCTGCACCACCACCGCACCGAACAGCTCCGGGTACTGGGTCAGCATGTTCCCGGTCAGCAGGCCACCATTGCTGCCGCCCTGCACACCCAGGTGCTTGGCGGTGGTGATCTTGCGCTTGACCAGATCGCGTGCCACGGTGGCCATGTCTTCATAGGCCTTGTGGCGGTTCTGCTTCAGCGCCGCCTGGTGCCAGCGCGGGCCGTACTCGCCGCCGCCACGGATGTTGGCAACCACGTACACGCCGCCCTTCTCCAGCCAGGCGCGGCCCATGCCACCGGAGTAGCCCGGGGTCAGCGAGATTTCGAAACCACCGTAGCCATACAGCAGGGTCGGGTTGGAGCCGTCCAGCTTCATCGCCTTGTCGTGCACCACGAAGTACGGCACGCGGGTTCCGTCCTTGCTGGTGGCGAAGTGTTGCTCGATCACCTTGCCCTTGGCATCGAAGAAGGCCGGCATGGTCTTCAGCGTTTCCGGGGCCTGTCCGATCTCGGCCAGCGCCAGGGTGGTCGGGGTCAGGTAGTCGGTGGCGGTCAGCCACACCGCGTCGCTGTCGTTGCTGTCGACCGCGGACACGCCCAGCGTGCCGAAGGCCGGCGCGCCGACGAAGCGGCTGGTCTGCCAGCCATTGGCGCCCGGGGTCAGCACCGACAGGCGGTTCTTGACGTCATCCAGCACGTTCAGCACCAGATGGCTCTTGGTCCAGGTGGCGCCGGCCAGCGAGGTGGTCGCAGTCGGGGTGAACAACACGTCGAACTCGCGCTTGCCGGCCAGGAAGTCATCCAGCCTGGTCGCCAGCAGCGAACCGGACGCATAGGTCTTGCCACCCACGGTCCACGGATCACGCAGCTCCAGGGTCAGCCACTGCTTGTGCAGGCCCTTCTCGGCCGAGTTCGGCGCGTCGATCTTGGTCAGCGTGCCATCGTCGCCGCGCAGGTAGATCTCGTTGTTGTAGAACGCCAGCGTGCGGCTGACCAGGTTGCGTTCGAAGCCCGGAGTGTCATCGTGCATCGCCGCGATGTACATGTCTTCCGGCTTGCCTTCATACACCACGCTGGCGGAGGCCATCGGCGTACCACGCTTCCACAGCTTGGCCACGCGCGGGTAGCCGGAGGTGGTCATCGAGCCGGCACCGAAGTCGGTGTAGACGAACACGGTGTCGCGATCGATCCAGTTCAGGCCACCCTTCGACTCGGGACGGAAGAAGCCGTCCTTGATCCAGCTCTTGCTGGATAGATCGAATTCGCGGGTGACGTCGGCATCGGCACCACCGCGCGACAGCGCGATCAGGCAGCGGCTGTAGTCCGGGCGCAGGCAGTCGGCGCCGTGCCAGACCCAGTTCTCGCCCTCGGCCTTGTTCAGCGCATCCAGGTCGAGCACGGTTTCCCACTGCGGCGAGGCCTTGCGGTACTCGGCCAGCGTGGTGCGCCGCCACAGGCCGCGCTCGTGCTGCTGGTCCTTCCAGAAGTTGTAGTAGTAGTCGCCGATCTTCTGCACGGCGGGAATCTTGGCGTCGGAGTCGAGCACCTCGCGGATGCTGGTCTCCATCTGCTTGAAAGCCGGGGTCTGCGCCAGGCGCGCTTCGGACTTGGCGTTCTGTTCCTTGACCCAGGACAGCGGCTTGTCGCCGGTGACGTCCTCCAGCCAGGCGTAGCGATCGGTGTCTTCAGCGGCCACGGCGGTCCCCACCGAGGCAGCGGTCATCATGCCGGCCAACAGGCAGGCGGAAGCGAGTCGAGACATTGCAGCTCCAGGCAGTCATAAGCCGTGGAACGCTAGCATGGATCGCTGCAGCCGCCCCCGTGTCGAAGGTCAGGCCGCGGCGGTCGAGCTACGGCGGCCACCACGGACGGCGCCACGGCCGCGGCGTCGCGCCTGTCCACCGGTGCGACGGGCCAGCCGCAACCACGACAGGCGCGGCGCAGGGAAGCGCAGCAGCGCCCACCAGGCCACCAGCGGCATGCCCACCAGCCACATCGGCAGCCAGCCCAGCCAGGCGTTGCTGCCACGCGCGGCTGGCCAGACCAGTACCAGCGCCAGGCCGGCCAGAGCGACCTGACGCACGCTGCGCAGCAGGCGCGGATGGGCGCGTTCAATGATGACGCGTTCAGTTGCAGGGCGACGAACGGAACGAGCGTTCATGGGGCTTCTCCGGTGGACAATGCAACACAGCTTGGGCAAGGCCCTTCTCACAGGTTGCGACACCATTGACGGATCGCGTGCACACAGTCGACCATGCGCGTGCAAGCCCACTGGAGCCCGCTCCCGCATGACTTCGATCCGCCCGCTCTGCGCCGCGCTGCTGGCCCTTTCCCTGGCCGGCCCCGCCGTGGCCGCCAGTGAGCCGCCGTCGCCCCGTACCAGCGCCTCTGGTGCGGCTGCCCTGGACGCACCGATCGACCTGAAGCGCTTCATGGGCACCTGGTACGTGATCGGCCGCGTGCCGAACTTCATCGAACGTGGCCATGTCGCCAGCGTCAACGAGTACGAACTGCGCGACGCACACAAGGTCGGCATCACCTACCGCTACCGTGATGGCTTCGGCGAACCGCTGCAGGAAGTGCGTGCCCGCGCCAGCGTCGACCCGGACAGCGGCAACCACGGCTGGCGTACCTGGTTCTACCGCGTCGTGCCGACCCATTCGCGGGTGCTGGAAGTGGCACCGGATTATTCCTGGGCGCTGATCGGCTACCCCGGCCGTGAGATGGCCTGGATCTTCTCGCGCACCCCGGACATGGACAAAGGCCTCTACAAGGAGCTGGCCGAGCGCCTGCGCGACGAGTACGGCGTGAACACCGACAAGCTCAAGCGCGTGCCGCAGCACCCCGAGCAGGTCGGCAAGCTGGGCTACGAAGTGCCGAACGTGCGTTGACCGCATGTGGAATAGCCGGCCAGCGGCCGGCACTACCGTTTCCAGACAATGGGTTAGAGCCGGCCGCTGGCCGGCTGCCGCGATGCACCGGGCGACGCCGGGGCAGCACGGGGCGCCGCGTCATTTGCGGCTGTAATGCGCGACCAGGCGGTCGCCGAGCATCTGCAGCAGCTGCACCAGGATCAGCAGCAGGACCACCGTGACCAGGGCCACGTCGGTGTGCGAGCGCTGGTAGCCATCGCGGAACGCCAGGTCGCCGAGGCCACCGGAACCGATCGCGCCGCCCATCGCCGTGAAACCAATCAGCGCCACGGTGGTGACCGTCGCACCGGCAATCAGGCCGGGGCGCGCTTCGGGCAGCAGCACGCGGGTGACCAGCTGCCAGGTGGTGGCGCCCATCGCCTGGGTCGCCTCGATCACGCCCCGGTCGACTTCACGCAGCGCGGTCTCGACCAAGCGCGCATAGAATGGTGCCGCGCCGATCACCAGCGGCACGATCGCACCGCGCACGCCCAGCGAGGTTCCCATCAGGAGCAGGGTGACCGGGATCAGCACGATCATCAGGATGATGAAGGGCACCGAACGCAGCAGGTTCACCACCAGCGCCAGCACGCCATAGGCGAACGGCCGGCGCTTCATCTGCGGTGCGCCGAACAGGTACAGCAGCACACCCAGCGGCAGGCCGATGGCCAGGGTCAGCGGCAGCGAACCGAGCAGCATCAGCAACGTGTCGATGGTGGCCTGGCCGATGTCGGCCCACTTGCCCGCATCCAGGTGGCGGAAGAAGCCGCCGGCAGTAGCGATGATCATCGACGCAGCTCCTCAACATGCACGCCGGCGGCCACGAACGCGGCCTGCGCGGCGGACTGGTCGCCGCCCACCAGGGCGACCACCAGCTGGCCATACGGGGTGTCCTTGATCCGGTCGATACGGCCGGACAGGATGTTGTAGTCGACCCCGGTCTGCCGCGCGACGCTGCCGAGCAGGGGTTCGTAGGTGTCGCCGCCGAGGAAGGTCAGGCGCACGATGCGGCCCCCGACCACGTCGAAATCGCGGTGCAGCGCGCCCTCGTCCACATGCTCCGATTCGCTGACGAACCGGCGCGTGGTCGGGTGCTGCGGGTGCAGGAACACGCGGGTGACCGGCCCGGTCTCGACCATCTGGCCGGCGTCGAGCACGGCCACGCGGTCGCAGACGCGGCGGATCACATCCATCTCATGGGTGATCAGCACGATGGTCAGGCCCAGCTCGCGATTGATCTTCGACAGCAGCGACAGCACAGACGCGGTGGTCTGCGGGTCAAGCGCACTGGTCGCCTCGTCGCACAGCAGGATCTGCGGACGGGTCGCCAGCGCACGCGCAATGCCCACGCGCTGCTTCTGTCCGCCGGACAGCTGTGCCGGGTACTTCTGCGCATGCGCTTCCAGGCCAACGGTCTGCAGCAGCTCGGCCACACGCGCGTCGATTTCCGCTTTCGGCGTGCCGGCCAGCTCCAGCGGGAAGGCCACATTGCCGGCCACGGTGCGCGAGGACAGCAGGTTGAAGTGCTGGAAGATCATGCCGATGCGCCGGCGCAGCGCGCGCAGGCCGTCCGCGTCCAGCGCGGTGACATCCTCGCCGCCGATCAGCAGACGGCCACCGCTGGGCTCTTCCAGGCGGTTGATCATGCGGATCAACGTCGACTTGCCGGCGCCGGAATGGCCGATGATGCCGAATACCTCACCAGCTTCGATGGTCAGGTCCAGCGGTTGCAGCGCGCTGACTTCGCGGCCGGCAACGGCATAGGATTTGTGCAGGCGCTGGAACTCGATCACGGGCGTGGCTCACCGGCTGGGTGACGGAAGGGGGCGTGCAGCCTACCAGCGCCGGCGCTCGCGCGCCCGCGCCATGGGCCAGAATGTTATTCCTTTTGGTTCTAAGGCGCCCGTGACGGTGATTGAGCCGAGGTCAGAGCCCCTGCGGGGCTCCGGCCCCCGGGGCGGCTGCCCCCCCGGGGGGTGGGCCCCATACCCCGCCCCCCCCCCCGCCGGTATTTTAATCCGCCTAGGGCGGTGCCTCCCGTTCAACCCCTCCCCGGGGACCAAGGAAAACCCCCCACCCAACAATAAAAGCCCACCCCACCACCTTTTTTCGTACGGCTGCTTGCCCGCCTAAGGCATGGTCCTACCCAAAACCCACACAACGGCCCGTTTATTAAA
>NZ_JASJSI010000058.1:0-26027 GCF_030237085.1 Stenotrophomonas maltophilia group sp. Smal32 | reverse complement strand
GTATAGAACAGCGCCGGCAGCGTGGACGGCATCGAGCTGGTGAAGCACACCAGCGCCAGGCCCAGCAGCATCAGGCCCAGGAAGATCAACGCGTCATTGCCGCTGCCCACCAGCAGCAGGCAGGGCACCGCCAGCACCAGCAGCGCGATGCAGGCACCAATGATCATCGGCCGGCGGCCCAGCCGGTCACTGAACAACCCGCCGACGATGTTCAACGGCATCATCACCAGCATCACGATGATGATCAGCAGCAGCCCCTTGCTCTCGGCATAGCCCATGGTGACGCTGAGGTAGCTGGGCATGTAGGTCAGCAGCATGTAGTCGGTGACGTTGAACACCAGCACCAGGCCCATGCATACCAGCAGCTGGCGACCGTGCACCTGGAACAGTGCGCCCAGCCCGGGACGATCGTGCTCGCGCTTCTCAGCTTCCTCGGCGAAGGCGCGGAACGCCGGGGTCTCCTCCAGTTTCATGCGCATGTACAGGCCGAGCAGGCCGAGCGGACCGGCCACCAGGAATGGGATGCGCCAGCCCCAGTCCAGCATCTGCTCGCTGTTCAGCACCATGTGCAGTGCCGTCACGGTGCCCGCGCCGGCGATGTAGCCGCCCAGCGTGCCGAATTCGAGCCAGCTGCCCATCAACCCGCGGTTGCGGTCGGTGGAGTACTCGGCGATGAAGGTCGCCGCGCCACCATATTCACCGCCGGTGGAAAAGCCCTGCACCACGCGTGCCAGCAGCAACAGCACCGGGGCCCATATGCCGATGCGCTCGTAGGAAGGAATCAGGCCGATGGAGAAGGTGCCGAGCGCCATCAGGATCATGGTGAACGCCAGCACCTTCTGGCGGCCATAGCGATCGCCCAGCGGGCCGAATACCAGGCCACCCAGCGGCCGGACCAGGAACGCCACGGTGAATGTCGCGAAGGCAGCGATCACCTGTGCAGTGGGATTGCTGGACGGGAAGAACACCTGGCCGATGGTGACGGCCAGATAGCCGTAGACACCGAAGTCGAACCACTCCATGGCATTGCCCAGTGCGGCGGCGCCGACGGCGCGCTTGAGCATGGGCTTGTCGACGACGGTGATCTCGTCGACCTTCAGGTGGCGGCGGCGCTTGAACCAGCCGAAATGGGCATGTGCCTCGGGCGTGTCCTGCATGGGGGCTCCCTTGGAGATGTGGAATGGGAAAGGCAGCACGCGTGGATGCACGCGCACGGCAAAGCACCGCCGTTGCGGCGGAAACCTGGCAACGCGACTACGGCGGCGCAGTCAGCGGCCGGGAATCACAGCGATGCGGGAAGTGGCAGGCGAAGTGCCTGCGGGCGTCATCCGCCAGGATCCAGCGCGAGGCGGTGGATGGGCGGAGCAGAAACATGCGTGGCAAGCGAAGCGCCGGTCGGCAGTGCTTTCCACGTAACAGGTGCGCCCGTCACGTAGTGGGTCGTGTCGATCATCGGTTCATCATAACGGCACGCGCGTGAGCGTGCAGCGAAGCGGACTGATCTGCATGCTGTGTTCCACCGTGCTTGTTCATCTTCACGGCGGTGATGACATGCGTTGAACGGAATCTGGCCGCACTGCTCACACGTCGCCCTCTACGTTGGAGGCGAACGCAACAGAGAAGGAGCATCGCATGACCCGTCGCATTCCCGAAGGTACGCTCGTGGTTGTCGCCGATGGTGGCTCTGCCCGTGTATTCACCAACGTTGGCAGTGATCACCAGTTGGCCTTGAAGCAGGAGGGCGAACTGCGGCTGCAGGACATCAGCGAGCAGGGCGTTTCCGGGCAGGGACCGGCCGGTGCGGTGCCGAAGGACATGTCCATCTCCCAGCTCAACGAAGCCACGTTTGCCAAGCAGGTGGCCGAGCAGCTCAACGATGATGCGTTGAACAACCGCTACGCACACCTGGTGCTTGTGGCCGACCCGACCACGCTGGGACGCATCCGCCCGCTGCTGCACAAGGAGACCCAGGCACGCTTGCTGGGTGATATCGCCAAGGACTTGACCAATGCACCGCTGGCGGATATCCAGAAAGCAGTTGCAGCCTGATCCTGCCGGTTCTGCCACAGCGGTTGTGGGGCCGAGCCCAGGTTCGGCCCCACGGTGAAGCGTTCACCAGCTGTAACTGACACCCAGCTGTGCACTGGTCTGGTGGAAGCCACTGGCCTTCTGCAGCGACAGACCGCCCCAGGCGCCCACGCCGTTGGCGAACTTCAACGACGCACCGGCACTGAACTCGCCGCGATTACGCGGAATGCGCGCGTCCACCACCTCATCGTCCATGCGGATCTGCGATTCGCTTCGGGTATGCAGCCAGTTGGCGGCCAGGTACGGCTGTACATCGGTGGTGCCGCTGCCCCATCGGGTCACGCCGGACAGGCGCACGCCCGCACGGCCGAACAGGCCATCGGCATTCTCGGCACTCACCACCGTACCGTTGGCTTCGGCGTGGCGGTAGCTGTCCCAGCGGCTGTAGCCCACCTGCAGCTGCGGCTCCAGATAGATGCCACCATGGCTGGCGCCACCCGCGCGGAACGCATAGCCGGTCTCCACCGCACCCTGCCAGGCGCGGCTGTCATAGCGCTCGGTGTCCAGGCCGATGCCTTCCACACGGTTGCGGAACTGTGCACGCTGCACCGAGCCATCCACGTAGAAACCCGCATACGGGTCGCCATCGTTGCCGCCGCGCCAGGTGCCGTACACGCCCAGGGCTTCGCCCTTCACCTTGCCGCGCGCGTAGTAGCCGGTCAGTTCATTGGTGGAGGTGCTGGTGGCATTGCCGCTGGACAGCATCACGCCCACGCTGCTGCCTGAATCGTGACGCCATAGATCGGCACCGACGGTCAGCGCCTGGCTGTTGCCGCGGATGTCAAGCTGGCGGCTGATCGCATCGAAGCCATTGCGGGAGCCATCCACGCGCGCCCAGGCACGGCCTGCGTTCTGGCCGGCATGGCGGTCGTGATAGCCAATGCGGAACATGGTCTGCGCGGCCTGCAGGTTGGCCAGGTAGGCGCCCGGTTCGGGACGCAGCACCGGGTCCGGATCCGGGCCGGGCAGCACCGGGTTGCATTCGGGCAGCGTCGGGTCGGTTTCGCACGGGTCCGGCTGGGTCGGAAGCTGCGAACGCAGGTACCAGTTGCCATCGGCCCCTGTGCCTTTGAACAGGAAGTACTCGTACTGCCCGCCCACGGCACGACCGGCCAGGTTGAACTGGCCATTGGAGGCGCCACCGACCGAGATCAGCTCGATGCCCTGGCGGGTCTGCGCACCGGCACCACCCACGTTGTTCACGCGCACGTTCGCAGTACCAACGGTGTCGCCCTCGATGACCAGCCTGTCAGTGGCGGCACTGTCATCGGCCAGCACGGTGTTGAACACGATCGTGCCATCGTTGCCGATGAAGTCTCCGGCCACGGTGAGGGTGTTGAACGTGCTGCCATCGCCCAGCGACACCGTGCCATTGCCCAGGTCCAGACGGCCCAGGGAGGAATCGCCGTTCATGACCCAGGTGGATGCATCCAGCGCGAGGCTGCTGACGTTGCTCATCGCCCCGGTCAGGCGTGCCTGGTTCTGCAGGCGAACTTGGGTGGTGGCTCCTGCGCCGTTGACGATGTCACCGGTCAGCACGCTGTCGTCCACGGTCAAGCTGACATCGACGTCACCGTTGGTGTCCAGCAGCACGCCGTTGCCCGCCGAGACCGTCGTACCGTTGCGAAGCACGATGTCTGCGCCGAACTGCGCCGGGGTCACCCACTCGGTGACATGGATGGCCGAGCCGGTTGAGCTGGCCAGATGCGAGCCGTCGACCGACAACAGGCTCCTGCCCGGAGAAGGGCCGCCGGATCCCCGTGGGTCATTGGTGATGGTCACTGCGTGATCGTCACCCTGGACCAGGCTGCCGCCACTGACGCTTGCCTGAGCGGTACGACGGAAGCTGATCCCCGCTGAACCAAACAGGCTGGAGCCGGATGCCGTCACCCGGGAACCCACAAGACTGAGAATGCCTCCTTCGGTAAGGCGGATCGCATCGCCACTGCCATTGAACTCGGAATTCATGGCCTGCAGCTCTGAACCCGAGTGCACGATGGCTGCAGCGCCGGATGAGTTGTTAACCAGCGCACCATTGAAGGTTCCAACCGAGCCATCGCTCAGCTGTGCGGTGCCGCTGATGGACGCGCCGTTGACCTGCAGTCGGGAGCCGTTCCCTGCGGTTATGTCTCGTGTCGTCGCGCCCGGCGCGAGCATCAATGTGGCGCCGTTCAGTGTCCAAGCCTCTACAGGATCGCCCGCGTTCACCGTGGCGGACTCACCGGGGATGAGGTTTCCCGCCTGGGCGGACAGTGTGATGCAGAGTGCACTGGCAATTCCCAGGGCGAGCGAACTGCGGACTGAAATGGACATGGCAGACTCCTGTTAATGAGCATTGGAGGCGCGGCCGCATTCACGTTGCTGAGGTGAATAAGACGCGCGCGGAGGGTGAAGGTTGTGTGACCGCGTGGGGCTGCGTGGCAGCGATAAATGGATGAGACCGGATCTCGGTCGGGTTCCGACCCGCCTGCCGCTTTCATCCTTGCTGCTCCATAACGGTCATGGCAGGAGTGTGCTGCTGGCCATTGGATCGATCCATGCAACTTGTTGCATACGATCCCGCCATAGGGTGTCGCTTTCGGAACCATTCAGCTGCAGCGCAACATGCCGCCACGCATGGCCGGTGCTAGCATCCAGTCACCATCTGAATCGATCCAAATGCCGATGACCAGGTTGCACTGTCGTCTCCTGATTGCCTTCGCCGCTACCGCGATGCTTGCCTCTGGTGTGGCCCTTGCGGCCACGCCGAAAACTGCCGCCGAACGTGCCTATGCCGCGGTCGATCCGTTCATCGGTACCGGCGGGGAGGGGCACACGTACCCGGGCGCGACGGTTCCGTTCGGCATGGTCCAGCTCAGCCCGGATACGCGCATCCAGCCGAGCGAGAAGGCCTATGGCTGGGCAGCCGGGTACCGCTACGACGACAGCAGCATCGTCGGGTTTTCGCACACGCATTTTTCCGGCACCGGCCATTCCGATCTGGGTGACATCCTGGTAATGCCGTTCACCGGCAACCCCGGGCTGGAGCGCGGCGACCCGGAAAAGCCGCGCAGCGGCTACGCATCGCGTTTCCACCATGACGATGAGAAGGCCGAGCCGGGCTACTACGCGGTCACCCTGGACGACTACAAGGTGCGCGCCGAGCTGACCACCAGTGCGCGCGTGGGCGTGCATCGCTATTCGTTCCCGAAGGGTGCCGACGCCAAGGTGCTGCTGGACATGCGCACCAGCATGTACGACTACCCGGGCAAGATCCTGTGGTCACGGGTGCGGGTGCGTGCCGATGGCACGGTGACCGGCTTCCGCGAAACGCGCGGTTGGGCGCCCGGCCGTCAACTGTTCTTCGCAATGCGCTTCTCGCGTCCGATGTCGGGCCACGAATTGCACAGCACCGAGCAGGACATCGTCTACAAGGGGTTCCCGCCGCCGGGCGAGAAGGATCCGGCGCAGCGTGCACAGATCGAGGGCCGGCAACTGGTCGGCACGTTCGCATTCGGCAAGCTGGATGCACCGTTGGTGGTGAAGGTGGCGATCTCGCCGGTCAGCGAGGCCGGCGCCATCGCCAATCTTGATGCGGAAGTGGCCGACTTCGATTTCGACCGCGTGCGCGTGCAGGCGAAACAGGAATGGACGCGGGCCTTGTCGGTACTTGATATCGATGCGCCCGAGCACGCGCGCCGCAGCGCATATACCGCGCTGTACCACACCCTGCTGGGCCCGACGCTGTTCATGGATGCCGATGGCCAGTACCGCGGGCCGGACAATGCGGTGCACAAGGCTGATGGCTTCACCCACTACTCCACGTTCTCGCTCTGGGACACCTACCGCGCGCTGCATCCGTTGCTGACCCTGGTGCAGCCGGAAAAGCGCAACAGCGACTTCATCAATTCGATGCTGGCCCACCATGAGCACAGCCCCTACGGCATGCTGCCGGTGTGGTCGTTCCATGGCCTGGAGGACTGGTGCATGATCGGCTACCACGCGGTGCCGGTGATCGCCGATGCCTACGTGAAGGGCATCCGTGGCTTCGACGCCGACAAGGCACTGAAGGCGATGGTGGAGACCGCCAATTACGGCCCGTATGACGGTATCGCGCAATACCGCGAATTCGGCTATGTGCCGATCGACGAAGAAGGCGAGGCCGCCAGCAAGACGCTGGAGTACGCCTTCGACGACTGGACCATCGCGCGCATGGCTCAGGCGATGGGCAAGACCGATGTGGCGGCGACCTTCGACAAGCGTGCCGGCAACTGGCGCAATGCCTTCGACAAGGACACCGGCTTCATGCGCGCGCGCAAGCGCGATGGCAGCTTCCGCACACCGTTTGATCCGAGCGCCAGTGGCTATGGCACCGACTACACCGAAGGCAATGCCTGGCAGTATTCGTGGTATGTGCCGCAGGACGTGGCTGGACTGGCTGCAGCACATGGCGGCAGTGACAAGCTGCTGGCGCGCCTGGATGAAGTGTTCAATGCAAAGGTTGATCCGTCCATCTTCGAGCACATGGAAGACATTACCGGCCTGATCGGCTGGTATGCGCACGGCAACGAGCCAAGCCACCACGTGGCCTACCTCTATTCGTACGCCGGTCAGCCCTGGCGCACGCAGGCGCGCCTGAAGCAGATCATGGACACCCAGTACGCCGATCGCCCCGATGGCCTGGCCGGCAATGACGACGTGGGCCAGATGTCGGCGTGGTACGTGTTCACCGCGCTGGGTTTCTATCCGGTGGCGCCAGGTTCGGGCGAGTACATCCTGGGCCGTCCGTTCCTGCCGAAGACCGCGATGCGTCTTCCGAACGGGAAGACCTTCACCATCGTGGCCGAGGGGTTGGACGACGCGCATACCTATGTGGGCAGTGTGAGCCTCAATGGCAAGCCGCTGCAGCGCACGTTCCTGCGCCATGACGAGATTCTGGGCGGTGGCGAACTGCATTTCACCATGCAGGCCGAGCCGAACAAGGATTGGCCGGGGCAGGGCGCACAGGCACCGTATTCGATGAGCCGGTAATGCGTTGATGGTTGGTATGCGGGGATCCCCGCTTGTGTGGGTGCCAACCTAGGTTGGTCGCTACCGGGGTAGGCGTGCCGAGGAACCCGCTTTGGTGGTTGCCAACCTTGGTTGGCACTCGGGAGATCAACGGCGCCAACCAGGGTTGGCGCCTACTCAGGCATGCCGCCAACACCAGCCGAGCATGGGCTCGGCTCTACAGGGCTGTTCGGCAGCGGTCAGGTGAACCGCAGGCTGACCCGCGCGCCACCGATGGGGGCGGTGTCGATCGCCAGCGTTGCGTCATGCCGCTGCGCGATCTCGGCCACGATCGCCAGGCCCAAACCACAGCCGTCGCCTTCGCTGCTGGCGCGGTAGAAGCGTTCGGTGACGCGGCTTCGTTCGGCCGCGGGGATGCCGGGGCCGTCATCGTCCACCCACACCTGCACATCATGGGTATCCTGCCGCACACCCAGGGTAACTACGCCGCGCACGGAGCCGTAACGCAGCGCGTTGTCCAGCAGATTGCCCAGCGCCTCGCGCAACAGCTGCGGATCACCCTGTACCTGCACGCCGTCATCCGGGCCGTCGTAGCCCAGGTCTGCGCCCGCGGCCAGCGCCCGGTCGGCATAGCGTTCGACCACGCTCCGGGCGAGTGCGGCCAGATCCACAGGCTGCAGTGACAGCGCGCTACCCTGCGAATCCTCGGAACGGCTGAGCATCAACAGCTGGTTCACCAGATGCTGCAGCCGCGCCAACCCCGCCAGCGTGCCGGACAAGGCCAGTTGCTGCGCCTGCGGATCATGCTGGCGCAACGAGCTTTCAAGTTCCACCTGCATCGCCGCCAGGGGCGTGCGCAGCTGGTGCGCGGCATTGCTGACGAAACGCCGCTGCGCGGCCTGCATGGCGTCCAGGCGTTGCAGCAGCGCGTTGTAGGCCTCCACCGCCGGCCACAGTTCGCGCGGCGCTTCCTGTGCCGGTTCCAGGGGCGCAAGCGGATCCGGGCGCGGGCTGGCCAATCGCCGCGCCACCTGGTTGGCGTGCCGTGCGGCGGCGCCGGTGCCCGACCAGGCCAGCCATGCGGCCAGTGCCAGGATCGCGGTCTGGAACGGGATGCTGGTCATCAGCAGCTTGCGTTCCAGGCGATGGCGCTTGCGCAGCGTTTCGGCCACGCGCAGGCGGATGTCATGGCCTGGCCCGGCGCTGACCACCACTTCCACCATGCGCACCGCCTGGCCGCGCAGGCGTGCGTCGTAGTAGACCGCGTCGTTGCCCTCGGCGGCGACCGTTGGGCGCGGCAATGCTCCGGGCAGATCGCCATACAGGCGCCCGCCCGCGGCGTCGACTACCTCGCCATGCACTTCGTCGGCGGTGTCCCAGGTGAACATGCGCGAGACCGCCGGCGTGATCTCGATGGAAACTTGGTCGTCCTGCACCTTCACCAGTTCGGACAACGACATCGCCGAGTCCAGCAGCCAGCGGTCGTAGACCTGGCCGGCATAGAAGCGGGCCAGCGCGAACGAGCCGACCGCGCTGCACAGCATCAGTACCAGCAGCGGCAGCCACAGGCGACGCAGCAGCAGGCCGCGCAGGCTGTGCACGCGCTCAGTCACCGCCGGCCTCCAGGCGATACCCGAGGCCGCGCAGCATGCGGATGCCAACGCCGGCACGCGCCTGTTCCAGCTTGCGGCGCAGGCGGCTGACATGCACCTCGATCACCGACAGGTTGGCTTCGTGGTCCCAGCTGTACAACGCATCGAACAGGCGCTGCTTGGTGACAGTGCGACCGGGATGCTGCATCAGCGCCTCGACCAGCGCCAGCTCGCGCGCGGTCAGTTCGATGCGCTGTCCATCCACCTGTACTTCATTGCGGATGCTGTCGAAGCACAGGCGCCCGAGCCGCTTCTGCGCCGGCGCGTCGCTGCGCCGGCGTGACAACGCGCGCAGGCGTGCTTCCAGCTCACCCAGTGCGAACGGCTTGGCCAGGTAATCGTCGCCACCCCGGTCCAGCCCAAGGATGCGGTCCTCCACGCCGTCGCGTGCCGTCAGGATCAGAACCGGCAGGATGACGCCATCGTTGCGCAGCCGCGACAGCAGATCCAGGCCATCGACGTCGGGCAGCGAGAGGTCCAGCACCATCACGTCATACGGTGCGCTGGCCAACGCTGCGGGCGCGTGCAACCCACGCGAAAGGTGGTCGCATAGATGACCGGCGCCCTGCAGGGCGCGGATCAGTCCATCGGCCAGAGCGGCATCGTCTTCGATCAGCAGGATTCGCATTGCAAGCTTCGTGCAAGGTTGGGGCAAGTTTGGCGCAAGTGCGTCACCTTACCGTGACGCGCATGAACTTCTCCTCTTGTCTCGTGGCCGTACTCGCCACTCTTTGGTGCGCGCCCTCGGCTTCGGCGTTGTCCCTGCAGGAAGCACAGCGTGCAATGGAAGCACACAACCCGGACCTGCGTGCGGCGGCACTGGAGCTGCGCGGGGTGCAGGGCGATGCGCAGACGGCCGCGCTGCGGCCCGCAGCCGAGCTTTCGATCGGCAGCAGCAAGATCAGCCCCAAGCATGGCATCGGCCCCGGACGCTGGCAGGACAAACGGGTGGACAGCACACTGGGCCTGGGCTGGACCTGGGAACGCGGTGGCAAGCGCGCACTGCGCGTCCGCCAGGCTGATGCGCTGCTGGAAGTGGCCGGGCTGGAGATGCTGGATACCCGGCGCCGACAGCAGGTGGCGCTGCATGAAGCCTACTTCGGCCTGAAGGGCGCACAGGAGCGGGCGCAGATTGCCGAGGCCAACCGCCAGAGTTCGGCCGAACAGATGGCCGCTGCCGACAAGCAGGTCGCAACCGGAGCGATGGCGCCGGTGGATCGTGCGCGGCTGGCGGTGGACGACCTTGCCGTAGCCGACGCGGCGCGCGAGGCGGCGCTGGATCTGCGCGATGCGCGGCACACGCTGGGCCTGTTGCTCGGTCGCGATGACAGCGGCGAGCTGAGTGCCGATGACGCGTGGCCGGACGCCGCCGGTGTGGCCGGTACGCCGGCATTCGATCCGCAGCAGCGCGCCGATCTGCGCGCGGCGCGCTCGCGCCTGGCCGCCGCCGATGCCGGCGTGGCGCTGGCACGCAGCGAGCGCCACCGCGATATCCAGCTGGGCGTGGAGGCGGAGCGGGAGCCGACCGATATCAACGGTGTCACCTGGGGCGTTTCGTTGACCATTCCACTCGGCGGCCCATCGCGTGCGCGCGGTGCCATCCAACGTGCCGAAGCCGACCGTGACAGCGCGGCGCTCGAGCTGCAGGTGCGGCAGCGCGAAGCGCGCGCCGAGCTGGACCAGTTGCTGGCCAGCGCGCAAGCCGCCACGCAGCGCCGCACCGACTATGAAGGCCTGCACGCCGACGCCGCGCGCAAGGCGGTGCAGGGCATCGAGCTGGCGTACCGCCGTGGCGCCGCCAGCCTGACCGACCTGCTGGATGCGCGCCGTAGCTGGCGCGACTTCGAGGGCGCGCTGATCGAAGCACGCGCCGACCATGCCATTGCCCTGGCGCGCTGGGAAGCGGCCACATCCGTTGCTGAAGGAGAATCCCGATGAAGTCCACTGTCGCCCATCGCCTGCGGGCGCGACATGCCGTGCTGCCGGCGTTGCTCGCGCTGGCCCTGCTCAGCGGCTGTGGTCGTGAGCCGGCCTCGTATACCGAGGATGCGCCGCAGGTCAGTGCCGGGCAGATCCAGTTCCCGGCCGACAGCCGCCAGTTGGATGTGCTGCGGAGCGAGGCGGTGACCGCTGGTGCCAGCAGCAGCCTGCAGCTGCCGGGTCGGGTGGCCTGGGACGAAACGCGCTCCAGCGCACTGCACACCCCGCTGCCGGGGCAGGTCGCGCGCATCGAGGCGCAGCCGGGGCAGAGAGTGAAGGCAGGGCAGGTGATCGCCTGGATCACCTCGCCGGAGTTCGGCCAGGCCCAGGCCGAGGGCGCGCGTGGCCGTGCCGAACTGCAGCAGGCACGCAAGGAGCTGGAGCGCACCCGCGAGCTGCACGCCGCGGGTGTGGCGTCGGGCCGTGAACTGGATGAAGCCGAAGCGAACTTCGCTGGCAGCCAGGCTGATCATGCGCGTGCGACCGCCTTCGCCAGGGCCTACGGCAATGGCCAGCGCGTCGACCAGCGCCTGCCGCTGCGCGCGCCCATTGATGGCGTCCTGGTGGAGCGGCGGATGAGCCCGGGAATGTCGGTCAGCCCCGACAGTGAACAACCATTGGCGGTGATCGGCGATCCGGACCGCCTGTGGTTGCTGCTGGACATTCCCGAAAGCATGGCAGGGCGGCTGAAGGCCGGCATGCCGGTCAGCGTGTCGGGCGCAGATGGCCAGCCGCTGCAGGCGACCCTGCAGCATGTGGACGATTTCGTCGACAGCGATCGCCGCGTGGTGCAGGCACGCGCCGAACTGGACAACCGGGCTCGCGCATTCAAGGCCGGCCAGTACGTGCGTGCGCAGGTGGCGTTGCCGGCCGAGGGCGGCGTGTCGCTTCCGGATGCGGCGGTGCTGCTGATCGACGGCAAGCAGGTGGTGTTCGTGGAGGAAGGCAAGGGCCGCTTCGTGCGCCACGCCGTGCATGCTGAAGAGCTGGGTGACGGCCGCCTGTGGGTGCGTGAAGGCCTGGCGGCGGGCAGCAGGGTGGTCGTCGAGGGTGGCCTGCTGCTGCAGCAACTGGTCGACAGCGCGCCGGCCGCCGCCAGCGCCGGCACGGGGCATGCCGCCCCATGATCGATCGCCTGATTGCCTATTGCCTGCGCCAGCCGCTGATGGTGATGCTGGCACTGCTGCTGTTCATCGGCGCTGGCATTGCCGCGTTCCGAGTGCTGCCGGTGGAGGCCTTCCCGGATGTGTCCGACACCCAGGTGACGGTGGTGTCGCTGCATCCCGGCCGTGCCGCCGAGGAGGTGGAACGCGAGGTGACCATGCCGCTGGAAGTGGCACTGTCCGGTATACCGCATTCGGTGCGGGTGTTCTCGCACACCCAGTTCGGCCTGTCGATGATCATCCTGACCTTCGACGACAAGGCCGATGACTATTTCGCGCGCCAGCAGGTGCTGGAACGCCTGCAGGGCGTGGAGCTGCCGGAAGGGGTAACCCCGGAGCTGGAGGCGATGAGCTCGGCGGTGGGGGAGATCTATCGCTATGTGCTGAAAGGCCCGCACATGACGCCGACCCAGCTGCGTACCGTGCAGGAATGGACGATGGAGCGCAGCCTGCGCACTGTTCCCGGCGTGGCCGATGTGATCAGCTTCGGTGGCTTCGCACGCACCTTCCAGGTCAAGCCGGACCTGGACAAGCTGCGTGACCGCGGCATCAGCCTGGGTGAGTTCGCCGAGGCGCTGGAAAAGGGCAGCTCGAATGCGGGAGGCGGCTATGTGGAACGCGGGCAGCAGCAGTTCCTGATCCGTGGCGTGGGCCTGATGCGTTCGCCGGCCGACATTGGCAACGTGGTGGTGGCACAGCGCAGTGGTACGCCGATCCTGGTGCGTGATCTGGCCAGCATCGCCGATACCGGCCTGCCGCGGCAGGGCCTGGTCGGCCAGGACGACAACGATGACGCGGTGTTCGGCATGGTGCTGATGCGCAAGGGCGAGAACCCGTCCGACGTGCTCGACGCCCTGCATTCGCGCATCGCCGAGATCGAAGCGAACCAGCTGCCGGCCGGGATGAGCATCGAGCCGTTCTATGACCGCTCATGGCTGGTCTCGACTACGCTGAAGACCGTGTTCCGCAACCTGCTGGAAGGTGCAGTGCTGGTGTTCCTGGTGCTGTGGCTGTTCCTGTACAACGCCCGCGCCGCGCTGATCGTGGCAGCAATGATGCCGCTGGCGTTGCTGTCCACCTTCCTCGGCCTGCACCTGTGGGGCGTGCCGGCCAACCTGCTGTCGCTCGGTGCGATGGACTTCGGCATCATCATCGATGGCGCGGTGATCGTGACCGAGCACATCGTTTCGCGACTATCGAAGCTGCCGCCCAACGCCGACAGGAAGACACGCTTCTCGACCATCCTGTCGGCGGCATCCGAAGTGGGGCGACCGACGTTCTTCTCGATGATGATCATCATCGCCGCGCACATCCCGATCTTCACTCTGCAGCGCCAGGAGGGTCGCATGTTCGCGCCGATGGCGTACTCGGTGACCTCGGCGCTGATCGGTGCCTTGATCCTGGCGTTGACCGTAGTGCCGCTGTTCTGCTTCTGGTGGCTGCGGCGCGACCGCATGCGTGACGGCAATCCGCTGATGGATCGCCTGACCGGATGGTACAAGCCGGTGCTGGAGCGCGCCCTGGCGCGACCGCGCGCGGTGGTGCTGACCGCGGTGGCGCTGCTGGTCGCCACCCTGGCGCTAGGCACGCGGTTGGGTTCGGAGTTCCTGCCGGAGCTGGACGAGGGTTCGATCTGGCTGACCGCCACGCTCGACCCCAGTACCAGCCTGGCCGAGGCACAGCAGCAGTCGCGGCGCATCCGCGAGCTGGTCGGCAGCTTCCCGCAGGTGTCGACGGTGGTGGCCAAGCTCGGCCGACCGGAAGACGGCTCCGATGCCAAGGGCGCCAACCAGATCGAGGCACTGGTAGCACTGAGACCAGAGAAGGAGTGGCCGAAGGGCGTGGACAAGCGGCAGCTCGTGAGTGACCTGCAACGCACCTTGGAGCAACGCATTCCGGGCCCGGAGTTCTCGATCTCGCAGCCGGTGCGCGACAACATCCTGGAGAGCATTTCGCAGATCAAGGGCCAGGTGGTGATCAAGGTCAGCGGCTCGGACCTGGAGGTGCTGAACCGGCAGGCGCAGGCCATCCTGGCCCAGGTGCGCGGCGTGGAGGGCGTGGAGAGTGCCTTCATCGACCGTGATGGCTCGCTGCCGCAGCTGCAGATCGAGATCGATCGCGACCGTGCCGCGCGCTACGGCCTGAACGTGCGGGACGTCGACGAGGTGATCGAGACCGCGCTGGGCGGACGTCAGGTGGGCGAGCTGTGGGAGGGCGACCGCAAGTTCCCGATCACGCTGCGACTGGACGACGCCGACCGTGACCTGCAGCGCCTGCGCACGGTGCCGGTGGGCATCGGCGATGGCCATACGGTGACGCTGTCCGACGTGGCCGACTTCCGCATGGCCAGTGGCGCGATCAATATCTCGCGTGAGAACGCACAGCGGGTAAAGGCGGTCAGCATCTTCATCGCCGGGCGTGACATGGGCAGCGTGGTGGCCGACATGCGCAAGCGCGTGGATGCGAACGTGCAGCTGACGGAGGGTTACCGGCTGGAGTGGTCCGGTGAATTCGAGAACCAGCAGCGCGCGATGAAGCGGCTGGGCTGGGTGATTCCACTGTCGGTGCTGATCATCTTCGTGTTGCTGTTCGATGCCTTCAAGGACATCAGCAGCGCCGCGCTGATCCTGGCCAACGTGCCGTTGGCGATGATCGGCGGCATCCTGGCGCTGTGGCTGACCGGCATTCCGCTGTCGGTGTCGGCGGCGATTGGATTCATCGCCCTGTTCGGGCAGGCGGTACTGAACGGGGTGGTGATGCTCAGTCGATTTGCCCAGCTGCGCGAACAGGGCATGGACCTGCTGCAGTCGGTGGTACAGGGCTCGCTGCAGCGCCTGCGCACGGTGCTGATGACCGCGCTGCTGGCGATGTTCGGCCTGCTGCCGATGGCCACCTCGCACGCGATCGGTGCCGAGACCCAGAAGCCGCTGGCGGTGGTGGTGATCGGCGGCCTGCTGTCGGCGATGCTGCTGACCCTGCTGGTGCTGCCCACGCTGTACTACTGGGTGCATCGCCGCCGCGAGGCCCGTTCCGCCTGACCACACTGTAGAGCCGAGCCCGAGCTCGGCTGGTCGTGGCGCGAAGACCAGAAGCACCCGAGCACGGGCTCGGGTCTACAGGGGCTCCACGGGCTGCGTGGATACGATGGGCTGCCACGGGTTCCCAGCCAGATCCACGACATGCGTGGATGCCCTCCGCGCGATCTACGCCATCCCGCCGTTGGCGCGCAGCACCTGGCCGTTGATCCACCCGCCATCGGGGCTGGCCAGGAACCCGACCGCACCTGCGATGTCCTCGGGCGTACCCAGCCGTTCCAGGGGATTCAGCTTGGCCAACCGCTCGATCAGCTCCGGCGATTTTCCCTCCAGGAACAGGTCGGTGGCGGTGGGGCCCGGTGCCACTGCGTTCACGGTGATGTTGCGCCCGCGCAGCTCCTTGCTGAGGATCGCGCCCATCGTCTCCACCGCCGCCTTGCTGGCCGCGTACACGCTGTAGTTCTCCAGCTTGATGCCGACCACGCTGGTGGACAGGGTGATCAGCCGGCCACCGTCGCGCACGCGTCGCGCGCTTTCACGCAGCACATTGAAGGCGCCCTTGAGGTTGATGCCGATCACCCGCTCGAACAGGGCGTCGTCGGTGTCGGCCAGTGGTGCCAGCTGCAATACGCCGGCGCTGTTGACCACCACGTCGATGCCGCCGAAACGGGCTTCGATGGCATCGAACAGCCGCCGCACCGCCTGCGGATCGGCGACATCGGCCTGCAGTGCGATGGCCTGCGCGCCGGCTGCATTGAGTTCGGCAGCCAGCGCCTCGGCGTCGTCACGGCGCCCGGCATAGTTGATCGCGACCGCGTGGCCATCGGCCGCGAGCCGACGTGAGATGGCGGCGCCGATACCGCGGGAGCCGCCCGTGACCAGGGCGACGCGGCGGACGGGGGGAGTAGGCATGGTGGATTCCAGCGGGGCACGCCGGAGCGGCGCAGGACCATCTTCGCCACATCGAAGGTCCGGATAATCCTGCATAATCCGCCAACATCATCCGGATACGCGAACAATGGACCGTTTCACGGCAATGCGCGCCTTCGTCCGTATTGTCGAGCGCCGCAGCTTCACGCGTGCCTCCGAAGACCTGGGCCTGCCGCGCGCCACGGTGACCGATGCGATCAAGGCGTTGGAAACGCGGCTGGGCGTGCGCCTGTTGCACCGGACCACGCGGTTGGTGGTGCCGACGCTGGAAGGTGAGGCCTTCTACGGCCGTTGCCTGCGCCTGATCGCCGACATGGACGACGCAGAAGCCGCGTTCCGTGACGTACCCCCGCGTGGCCCGCTGCGAATCGAGGTGCATGGCACGCTGGGGCGACATCTGCTGCTTCCGCACCTGCCGGACTTCCTGCAGCGCTACCCGGAGATCGAGCTGGAGGTCAGCGAGGGCGACCGCTATGTGGATCTGCTGCGCGAGGGTGTGGACGCGGCGCTGCGGGTCGGCGCGCTGGCCGACAGTGATCTGGCGGCGCGACGGTTGACGATGCTGCGTGAGGTCACGGTGGCCTCGCCAGGCTACGTGCAGGACAGGGGCCTGCCGGGCAGCATCGAATCCCTGCTGCATGGCCACGAAATGGTCGGCTATCGCTCCAGTGCCACCGGCCAGCTGATTCCGTTGGAGTTCCAGCAAGGCATGCAGGTGCGCTATGTGCCGCTCCCCGCACGGGTGCGTGTTTCCGGCGCGGATGCGTTCCTGGGCGCCGCGCTGGCGGGGCTGGGAATCATCCAGGCACCGCGCTACCGGATGGACCCGTACATCGCGCGTGGGCAACTGCTCGAACTGCTGCCGGAGGTGCCGCCGACGCCGAGTCCGTTGAACTTGGTCTACCTGCGCAGCCGCACACCATCGCCACGCCTGCGGGTATTCATTGATTGGGTGGCCGGTGTGTTTGACCCGACAGGGGTTGCGGGCCAGCGGCCGGCACTACCGGGCTGAGGTGCTCGGCAGCACCAGCTCGAAAAAGGTGCCGGTGTCATCTGACGCAACACTCACGCTGCCGCCGTGCGCCTGTGCAATCGCGCGGGTGATCGCCAGGCCTAGTCCGGCACCTTCATGGCGGCCACGTTCGGTGCGGTAGAAGCGATCGAACAGGCGCGGCAGCGCTTCGGCGGCGATCGGCGTGCCAAGGTTGTGCACACTGACCCTGCACACGCCATCGGCCACGACCAGCCGCACCCGCACTTCGCTGCCCACGGCTGCGTGCTTCAACGCGTTGGACAGCAGGTTGGCAATCGCCCGGTGCAGCATCAAGCGGTTGCCTTCCACGCTCGCCACACCTTCGCGGCGCAGGGTCAACTGCCGGTCCCCGGCCAGAAGCTCGTAGAACTCCAGCAGCGAATCCACCACCCCATCCAGCGCCACTGGCTCGCGCGAGGGCAGTGCACCCGGCGCTTCGGCCTGCGCCAGGTACAGCAGGTCACCCACGGTCTGCGCCAGCTGCTGCAGTTCCTCGGCGCAGGACGCCAGCGTCTCGCGATAGGCCTCGTTGCTGCGCGGGTGCGCCAGCACCACCTGCACCTGGGTCAGCATGTTGGTGATCGGTGTGCGCAGTTCATGGGCGAGATCACCGGAGAACTCGGTCAGCCGCGCGAAGTCCTGCTGCAGGCGCGCCAGCATCCCGTTGAGCGTCTGCGCCAGCTGTTCCAGTTCGGCCGGTGCACTGCGTGCACTCAGCCGGTGCTGCAGCCGGCCGGCGGTGATCTGCCGGGCCTCATCGGCCAGCGCGCGCAGCGGCCGCAGCGTGCGCCGAACCACGTAGCCGCCGAGCAGGCTGCTGGCCACCGCGGCGCCAATGATGGCGATTGCAAGAAGATGGCGGAAGCTCTGCAGGAAATCGGCATGGCGGTCGTCATCGATGGCCAGCAGGGTGACCAGCCGGCTGCCGTCGGCCAGGGTCTGGCGCAGGTGCAGAGCATGCATGCAGCGGCCATCGGCGAGGATCCAGTCGTGTCGTCGTGGCGCGGCGTCGATCGGCTGGCTGCGTGCATGCTCGCGCAGCAGTGCCGGTGCGGTGGAAAACAGCACCGCGCCGTTCCCATCAACAATGTGGAAGGCGATATCCGGATGGTGGCCCAGTGCCTCCGCCAATCGCTGCCCGCGTGCGGATGCAGGTCCGTTGCCGGCCAGGTCACGGATCAACGCTACCTTGTTCTCCAGTTCGCTGAAGTCCTGGGCCACAAGGTCGTGGCGGGCGCTGACATAGATCGCCACGCCCAATGCGGCCAGCACCAGGGTGGCCACGATGGCGAACAGCAGCGTCAGCCGTAACGCAATGGAACGGCGCAGGCTCATCCGTTGCTCACAGTGCCGTCGTCCGGTGCCTCGAGCACGTAGCCCATGCCGCGCACGGTGACGATCAGCTTGGCGTCGAAGTCATCGTCGATCTTCGCGCGCAGGCGGCGGATCGCCACGTCGATCACGTTGGTGTCGCTGTCGAAGTTCATGTCCCATACCTGCGAGGCGATCAACGAGCGCGGCAGCACTTCGCCGCGCCGCCGCGCCAGCAGTTCCAGCAGGGTGTATTCCTTCTGGCTGAGGGGGATGCGCTGGCCGCCGCGTTCGACCCGGCGGCGCAGCGTGTCTACCACCAGGTCGGCGATGACGATGCGTTCGGCCTGCGGCAGCGCCTGGCCACGACGCAGCAGGGTGCGCACGCGCGCCAGCAGCTCGGCGAAGGCGAACGGCTTGGCCAGGTAGTCATCCGCGCCCAGCTCCAGGCCCTGCACGCGGTCGGCGATGCTGCTGCGCGCGGTGAGGAACAGCACCGGCACCTGCCATCCGGCCTCGCGCAGCCGCGACAGCACGTTCCAGCCATCCAGGCCGGGCAGCATCACGTCGAGGATGACCAGCTGGTACTCGCCGCTGCCGGCCAGGTGCAGCCCGTCGACGCCGTTGCAGGCGAGGTCGACCACGTAGCCGGCCTCGATCAGGCCCTGGCGCAGGTAGTTGCCGGTCTTGGGTTCGTCTTCGACGATCAGCAGTTTCATGGTGTGCCCATCATCGCAGCTTGAGCCCGTGCTGGAACGGATGAATCATGCCAATGGGTCCAGTGTGCCGAGCACCGCTACGCAGGCCAGCACCAGCACGGCGAGCATCGATTCGCAGGCCAGGCTGTGGCGCAGGGAACGCAGCGGCCGTGGTTGCCAGCCGCCATGGATGGAAACCGCCAGTGCCGGCACCAGCCGCCAGCGATGCAGTGCCGCCAGCCCCAGCATGCCGCCCACCAGGGCCAGCTTGAGCAGCAGCCAGCGCCCGTGCGCAGTGCCGGTGAGGGTCTGCACCGAGCCACCGAGATCGATGTAGGTATAGGTGCCGGTCATTGCCAGCGCGGCGACGATGATGGTGCCGGGCACGGCGAAGCTGTGCGCGGCCTGCCACAACTCGTAGGTGCGTTCGCGCAGGCGCAGGCCCTGGCGTCGCAGTGCCAGCTGCAGGATGGCGGCGATCGCACCGACCCAGGCGCCGGCGGCCAACAGGTGGACGATGCCGGTAGCAAGACGCAGCCTGCCAGCGAGCCCATCGCCAGCAGCGGCGTGGCCATTCCAGGCGAGGCTGGCCAGGGTCGCCGCCGAGAATGCCAGCAGCGCCAGACGGCGCAGGCCCTGCACCGGGCGTTTGACTGCCAGCAGCGGCAGCATTGCCAGCAGGGCCAGGATGCGCAGCAGCCCCGCCTCACCCACCGGCGTACCGGTAAGAAACCAGCGCGCCGTCTCGCCATCGATGTCGACCGGTGATATGCCAAGCACGCTGGACAATCGGCTGGCCGCATCGGTGACGACCAGGATCAGCGCAACCACGGCGAGTGCCAGCGAGATGCCGCGTGGCAGCCCGGGTCGGACGAACAGCAGCCGCCCGAACAGCAGCATCAGCACCAGGTACAACGCCAGCCGCAACGCATACGGTGAGAGCCCGGCCACGACGACAGCCTTACTTCACGGTGAAGCGGTAGCTGCCAGTAATCGGATGAGTGTCCTGGCCGACCGCGCGCCATTGCAGTGCGTAGCTGCCTGCGGGCAGCGGCTTGGCGAAACGTGCGCGCAACGTGTGGCCATCTTCGGAAATGTCCTGTGCGGTGGTGGCCATGGCCATCTTCATGCGGCCATGGTCCATGCTCAGTTCGATGCGGGTGGCACGCGGCATCACCTTCTCACTGAACTGCAGCGTGATCTCGGTCGCCGGGGCTACGGTGGCGTCGGCGGCAGGCGTCGAACTCACCAGGCTGGGATGCGCCAGCGCCAGCGGCGCAGCCGCGAGGCCGGACAGGAGAAGAACAAGGGAAACGGAGCGGATCGGGAAACGGGTCATGCGCGGGACACCTGTGGGAGAACTGGCTCTCAGGGTGAAGAGTGGCGCCTTTCGCTGCCCTGACGCGGACATTACCGCCTTGTAATGTTCGTTGGCTGCCGGCCCGCGGCCGGCACTACCGGGTACGTGACTGCGCGATCCATGCAGACGGCGAACAGCCGAGCACGCGGCGGAATGCCGCGCTGAATTTGCTGGGACTGGCATACCCGCTGGCCAAGGCAACATCGGTGACACGGCGGCCCTGCGCGAGTTCGGTGCGCGCCCAGTGCATGCGGCGCTGGGTGAGGAATGCGTAGGGTGGCAGGCCTGTGGCCGCGCGTAGCGCCCGACTGAACGTTGCGGTCTCCATCTGCACTGCAGCAGCCAGCTGTGGGACCGTCAGCGCCCGACCGTGCTGCGCGTCGATGTAGGCCTCCAGTTGTCGCAGCCGTCGTGCCGACAGCGCGGACGTGGTGCCGCGTGCCTCGCGAGGTTGGCCGGCAAGCTGGCGCAGGCGGTGCAGCAGCACCTGCGCGCCATGCTCAAGGAAGCCGGGCAGGCAGGCATCGGCCTGCGTGCTGCACCACAACGCGGTCAGCACCGCGGACACCACCGGATCGCGGTGCAGCCGTGCAGCCAGCGGCTGCAGGTGATGCAGCGTCTGCACGTTACACCGGCTATCTGGCCGCACGCTACCAGTTCGAGTCTGGACTTTACGCGCGGCTGGAATCGCAGTTCACCGGCTCCAGCGCACTTGACGAGCGCAACCGCGCCTTCCAGCCGGCCGCCGCCGTGCTGGGTGCGCAGCTGGGCTACGAAACCGGGCCGTGGAGTGCACGGCTATTCGTGCAGAACCTGACCAACAAGCGTCGCATCAACGGCCTGATCTTCGACAATCTGGCTTTTGGGCGTGTTGGCAACTACTACGGCCCGGTCGACAGCCCGCGCATCTTCGGCGCGGAACTAGGCTACCGCTTCTGATGATAGGTAGTGCCGGCCACTGGCCGGCATTTTCGGGGCGCTGGCTAGCGGCCGGCACTACCGTTTGCGCAGCGCCCGCCGGTTGCCGATGTGAGCGAACGCCAGCAGCGCGCCACCACTGGCGGTCGCTATGCCATGCCAGAGCGGCGATTCCTTCAGCGGCAGGTACAGGGAGGCCGACAGCAGCAGGATGGCGCCGGTGCAGGCCAGCTGCACAGGCCGCCAGCACCCATGCCGATGCACCCCGGCCGAGGTACTCGCCAAGGCCAGCGAGGAGGCCAGCAGCGCGAACAGCCACTCCCAGCGCGACATCAGCAGCAGCAGCGTCATTACGCCATGACCGGGGTGCTGGAACGAGCGCAGCGCCATCATTGCCGCTGGCATGAACGCAAGCAGCAGGGGCAGGGCGATGCAGTGCGCGGTGCAGGCCAGTGACAGCCAGGCGCCGGCGAGGTCGATGTGGGGGTGCCAGCGTGCCGAAGTTGGCGGCTGGGCTGGGGCCCTTGCAGGCGTCGTGGGGATGTGGTCCATAATGTTACATAGTAACAACTGGAGCCCCCCCATGAAGCTTCCTGCTGCTCTTTTCCTGCTGCTGGCCGCCAGCGCCGCGCAGGCCCACGACATCCGTCAGCACGCACCGCACGTGCATGGCCAGGCGACCGTTGATGTTGCCCTCGATCAGGGCACTCTGGATGTTGCCCTTCAGGCGCCGGGCATCGGCATCCTCGATTACGAGCGACCGCCGGCCAGTTCAGCCGAGCAGGTCGCGCTGGCACGCGCTACGTCGCTGCTGAAGGGCGGCAGCTGGGTAACCCTGCCCACCGCTGCAGACTGCCGTCTGATCAGCAGTAAAGCAGATGCCGAGGGCTTCGATGCGCCTGCCGCCGCGCCATCGGCAGGACAGCATCTACACGCGGGTTTCACTGCCACGCTGCAGTACCGCTGCACGAATCCGGCCGCGTTGCGCGCCATCGTCATGCGGTTGCCCGTGCTGTTCCCGGGCCTGCACGAAGTCATCGTCAACAGTGCGACAGCCAACGGCCAGAATCGCAACGTGCTGACCCCCGACAACCTGCGCGTGGTGCTGGCCCCGTGAGCGCGGCCCCGGTGATCGCCCTGGAAGACGTGCAGTTCGGATACGGCATGCAGCTGGTGCTGGATATCCCGCGGTTATGGGTCGAGCAGGGCAGCAGCGTGCTGCTGCGCGGAATCAGTGGCGGCGGCAAAAGTACCTTGCTGGGCCTGCTGGCTGGTGTGCTGCTACCCGGCAAGGGTCGTATCGAGGTGGCAGGCCGGGCACTGCAGGACATGGGAGGGGCGGCGCGGGATCGTTTCCGAGCCGACCAACTGGGCGTGATCTTCCAGCAGTTCAATCTGCTGCCGTTCCTCACGGTGCGCGACAACATCGCATTGGGCCTGCGCTTCTCGCGCCTGCGCAGCGCGCGCATCAGTGGGCCGCTGGATGCCGAGATCGCACGCCTGTTGTCAGCCCTGCAGCTGGACCCGGCGTTGATGCAGCGACGCGCGGGTACGCTCAGCGTTGGCCAGCAACAACGCGTGGCGGCAGCACGCGCCCTGATCGGTCGCCCGGCGTTGCTGCTGGCCGATGAGCCCACCTCAGCGCTCGACCGTGAAGCGGCGACCGCCTTCCTGCGGCTGATGTCCGCGCAGTGCCAGGCGGCCGGCACCACGGTGCTGGTGGTCAGCCATGATGACAGCCTGGAGCCGTTGTTCGACCGCACGATTGCCCTGTCGCAGATCAACCAGGCAGGTGCCGGCCATGCTTGAGCTTGCCTGGGCCAGCCTGCGCAGCCGCGCATTGAGTGTCGGCTTGACCGTACTGGTCATCACCCTCAGCGTGGTGTTGCTGCTGGGCGTCGAACGTGTGCGCACGCAGGCGCACGAGGGGTTCGCCAGCACCGTGTCGGGCACCGATCTGATCGTCGGTGCGCGTTCGGGGCCGGTGAACCTGCTGCTGTATTCGGTGTTCCATATCGGCGACCCGACCAATAACGTGTCCTGGCAGTCCTACCAGGAGCTGTCCGCGTTGCCACAGGTGAAGTGGGCGGTGCCGCTTTCGCTGGGCGATTCCTGGCGCGGCTACCGCGTGGTCGGCACCAGCGGTGGCTATTTCGAGCATTACCGCTACGGCGCCGGGCACGCGCTTGCGTTCGCGGACGGTCGGCCGTTCGTTGACCTGTATGACGTGGTGATCGGCGCGGAGGTGGCACGCGCGCAGAAGGTCGGTCTCGGCGACGAGATCGTACTGGCCCACGGTACCGGCGCGGTCACCCTAGCTACGCATGCCGACAAGCCGTTCCGCGTGGCAGGCATCCTGCAGCGCACCGGCACGCCGGTCGATTCATCGGTGCTGGTTTCGTTGCCGGCCATCGAGGCGATCCATGTCGACTGGCGCTCAGGCATGCAGCTGCGCAGCCAGAGCGTCAGTGCCGAGCAGGCGCGCCACCTGGACCTGACCCCGACCAGCATCACTGCCTTCATGCTCGGCCTGAACTCGCGCATCGCCACGTTCTCGGTGCAGCGCAGGATCAACGAATACCCGGACGAGGCGATGCTGGCGATCCTGCCCGGTGTGACCCTGCAACAGCTGTGGCAGTCACTGGGCACCGCCGAGCGGGCGTTGCAGCTGATCAGTGCAATGGTGGTGCTGCTGGGCATGGTCTCGCTGGTGGCGCTGCTGGTCTCGACCCTGCAGGAGCGGCGGCGTGAGATGGCCATCCTGCGTGCCACCGGCGCGCGACCGGGCTACATCGCCGGCCTGCTGGTGGTGGAAGCGGTGGCGACCAGTGCGGTGGCCTGCGTGCTGGCCTTGTCGCTGCTGGCGGCCGCCAGCATTGCCGGTCGCGGCTGGGTGCTGGCCACCTTCGGCCTGTCGATCACCCATGCCTGGCCGGACGGCCGTGAACTGGCATGTGTTGCGGGCGTGCTGCTGATCAGCGCCGTGGCCGGGCTGGTGCCGGCATTGCTGGCTTACCGGCGCACCTTGGCCGATGGCCTTTCATCGGGAGGTTGAGCATGCGCTGGATGCAGGCATTGCCGATGCTGTTGGCGCTGGCCGCCTGCGAGCGGCCGGTGGATACCGGTGTGCAGGCATTGCCTCCCTCGCCGGTGGTCGACCGCGCCGACCCTGCGAATGCGGCAGAGCAGGAACTGGACTGGCTGCAGATGATGCCCAAGGACGAGCTGGCCGCGCTGGAGCGGGGCGAGGGCCCGGAGGTCGAGCACAACGGCAACCGGCGCATGCCGCAGTTCGGTACGTTCCGTACGGTGGAGACGGTGCTGCAGCGACCGGTGCGCCTGCCGGGCTACGTGGTACCGCTGGCCAACGCGCAGGACGGGCGGCTGACCGAATTCCTGTTCGTGCCGTACTACGGTGCCTGCATCCACGTGCCACCACCACCACCGAACCAGATCGTGCACGTGGTGCTGCCCCGGCCGATCGAGATGCCGGACATGTACTCGCCATTTTTCCTGGCCGGCACCCTGCGTGCCGAACGGTTGGATGACGATCTGGCTGGTTCGGCCTACACCATGCGTGACGCACAGCTGAGGCCCTATGAACCGTAGCCACCTGCTGCTCCTGCTGGGATGCTTGTGGTTGGCGGGCTGCACGTCGCCGGGCAGCGATGCCGTGGTGGCCACGCCGCAGGACAAGCCGGCACCCTTGGCCATGGCCGAAGCGCCCGTCGACCGCTGGGATGCACTGCGGCCCGACGAAGTCACCTACCAGCGCCCGCCGCCGCAGATCGGCCTGTCACGCGATGGCATGGACGGCGTGGGCGGCCTGATCGACGACACTGGCTCCGGCACGCCACCGGGGCAGGAGATCGACCATTCCAGCCCGGATCGCGCCAAGCAGTTCGGCTCTTCGCGTGTGGTCGATGCCGTAGACGGCCGCGCAGTGGACCTGGACGGTTACATGGTACCGCTCGGCACCAACGATGCCGGCCTGGTCGATGAACTGCTGTTCGTGCCGTTCTATGGGGCGTGCATCCACGTGCCGCCACCACCGCCGAACCAGATCATCCATGTGACCCTGGCGACACCGATCGCGCTGGGCGACCTGTGGGATCCGTACCGGCTTGCCGGGCGCCTGCAGGTGAAGCGTTTCGATGCGGATATCGCCAGCGCGTCCTACGATGTGGCGGCGGCCACGCTCACGGCGATCCACAACTGATGCGCAGGCGCTGGATCATTGCTGCCGGGGGACTGCTGGCGGCGCTCGCGCTGCTGGTGTGGTGGCAACGGCAGTCTGCACCCACCGCGCCGCCGGCGGTGGCGTTTCCGGCACCCGCGCCGGATGCCAGCCAGCGCATCGAACAGTACCTGGGTGACGACAATGCATTCCGCAACGACGTGCTGTTCCTGCTCGCGGCAACCCTGCGTGATCGCTGCCAGCCGGCGCAGGCGGGATTGCTGGCGCGCATGGCCAATCGTGCATCACTGCCGGTGCTGGCGGCGGTCAGCGCGGTGACCCAGCAGGATCCATCGCTGGACCGGCCGATCTACCAGTACATCCAGCATCGCGCCGATGCCACGCAGTGCGGCCAGCCGCTGCAGATGCCATTGGGTGGAGGACGCAGCATGGCGGTGGACATCGAGCAGTACGCGCGCACCTTCCCCGACAGCTATTTCGACCCGCAGCGCAGCAGCGAGCCACGCGATTTCGGTGGGCTGTCGTTGCAGCAGCGCGCCGGCAACGCCTGCAACAGCGTGGTGTACTCGGTGCTGCCGCTGGGTGGTGCCGACTGGCGTTGCAGCAGCCTGCGGGCGAATGCGCGTTCGCGGGTGCGCGGGCTATGCGAAGACGAGCTGCGGCGCCAGCATG
>NZ_JASJSI010000057.1:0-26269 GCF_030237085.1 Stenotrophomonas maltophilia group sp. Smal32 | reverse complement strand
GCGGCAGGCTCGTTGTGGGCGGGTGCGGCGTTACAGACTGAATGGGGTCTATGGACTGTCGGTTAAACCACCCGGGCCCGCAACAGGTCATGAATGTTCAGGGCGCCGACTGCGCGGCCCTGGCCATCAACCACGATCAGGCCATTGATTTTCTGGGTTTCCATCTGCCGGGCGGCCTCTACTGCCAGCTGGTCGGCGCCGATGGTGCGCGGGTTGCGGGTCATTACATCGGCGATCTTCGCGGTGCGCACGTCCAGCGCGCTGTCCAGCGCACGGCGCAGGTCGCCGTCGGTGAACAGGCCGATCAGCACGCCGTCGGCGTCGACCACGGCGGTCATGCCCAGCCGCTTGCGGCTCATCTCCATCAGCGCTTCGCTGAGGCTGGCGTCGGCGCCCACGCTGGGCAGGTCGTCGCCGGTGTGCATGACGTCGGTGATGTGCAGCAGCAGGCGGCGGCCGAGGCTGCCGGCCGGGTGAGAACGGGCGAAGTCATCGGCGGTGAAGCCACGTGCGTCGAGCAGGGCCACGGCCAGCGCATCGCCCATCGCCAGCGAGGCGGTGGTGCTGGAGGTGGGCGCCAGCGCCAGCGGGCAGGCCTCGGCCGGCACGCTCACGTCCAGGTGGACGTCGGCGGCGGTAGCCAGGCTGGACTGCGCACGGCCGGTCATGGAAATCAGTACGTTGCCCTGGCGCTTGAGCACCGGCAGCAGCATCAGCACCTCGTCCGATTCGCCCGAATAGGACAGGGCCAGCACCACGTCGTCCTCGGTGATCATGCCGAGATCGCCGTGGCCGGCTTCGCCGGGGTGCACGTAGAACGCCGGCGTTCCGGTAGAGGCCAGGGTAGCGGCGATCTTGCGGGCGATATGCCCGGACTTGCCCATGCCGGTGGCGACCACCCGGCCACGGCTGGCCAGGATCGCCTGGCAGGCCTGCTGGAAGGCCTCGCCGAGGCGGTCGGCCACCGCATCCAGCGCCTGCCGCTCGATCTCGAAGACGCGGCGGCCGCTGGCGATCAGGCCGGCAGGATCGACGGAACGGGGGGGCAACAGGGATTCGGCCATGCGGACGCCACGCAGCGGAAGTAGAATGGAGGCACATTTTATTAGGAAAGCCCGTTGGACGCCGACACCATCCGCAATCTGATCGAAACCGGCCTTCCCGGCGCCCGCGCCGACGTGCAGGGCGACGATGGCGTGCATTTCGAAGCGACCGTGGTCTGCGAGGCCTTCGCCGGCAAGATGCCGCTGGCCCGCCACCGCATGGTGTATGCCACCCTGGGCGACCTGATGGGCGGCGCGATCCACGCGCTGGCGCTGAAAACCGTGACCCCGGCCGAAGCCGGCTGAACCGCAGAAGATCCCGAATACATGGCCAAGATCGTTGTGACCGGCGGCGCTGCGCTGCACGGTGAAGTGAGCATCTCCGGCGCCAAGAACGCCGTCCTCCCCATTCTCTGCGCGACCCTGCTGGCCGATGAGCCGGTGGAGATCACCAACGTGCCGCACCTGCACGACGTGGTCACCACGGTGAAGCTGCTGGGCGAGCTGGGCGCCAAGGTCACCATCGACCAGGGCACGCTGTCGCGTGGCAGTGCGATCGTGGTCGATCCGCGCTCGGTGAACCAGCATGTTGCGCCGTACGAGCTGGTCAAGACCATGCGCGCCTCGATCCTGGTGCTGGGCCCGCTGCTGGCGCGCTTCGGCGCGGCGGAAGTGTCGCTGCCCGGCGGCTGCGCGATCGGTTCGCGCCCGGTTGACCAGCACATCAAGGGCCTGCAGGCGCTGGGCGCCGAGATCGTGGTCGAGAACGGCTTCATCAAGGCCACCGCCAAGCGCCTGAAGGGTGGTCACTTCACCTTCGACATGGTCAGCGTCACCGGCACCGAGAATGTGCTGATGGGCGCGGTGCTGGCTGAAGGCACCACCATCCTCGACAACTGCGCGATGGAACCGGAAGTGACCGATCTGGCGCACTGCCTGATCGCCCTTGGCGCGAAGATCGAAGGCCTGGGTACCGCCCGCCTGGTCATCGAAGGCGTCGAGCGCCTGTCCGGTGGCCGTCACGAAGTGCTGCCCGACCGCATCGAGACCGGCACCTTCCTGGTCGCTGCGGCGATGACCGGCGGCAAGGTCACGGTGAACCGTGCGCGCCCGAGCACCATGGATGCCGTGCTGTCCAAGCTGGTCGAGGCCGGTGCGAAGATCGACACCACCGACGACAGCATCACCCTGGACATGCAGGGCAAGCGGCCGAAGGCGGTCAACCTGACCACCGCGCCGTACCCGGCGTTCCCGACCGACATGCAGGCGCAGTTCATGGCACTCAACTGCGTGGCCGACGGTGTGGGCGTGATCAACGAAACGATCTTCGAGAACCGTTTCATGCACGTCAACGAACTGCTGCGCCTGGGCGCGGACATCCAGGTCGAAGGCCACACCGCCATCGTGCGTGGCAGCGAGCACCTGAGTGGCGCACCGGTGATGGCGACCGACCTGCGTGCGTCGGCGTCGCTGATCCTGGCCGGCCTGATGGCCAGCGGCGACACCACCATCGACCGCATCTACCACCTTGATCGTGGCTACGAGAACATCGAAGAGAAGCTGTCTTCGCTCGGCGCCACCATCCGGCGCGTGCCATGATCCTGCGCGGCAAGTTCAGCCCGCGCCGCAAGGCGCTGCTGGCCCTGGTGCTGATCGTGCTGGCGTGGCTGGGCTACGCCTGGTACGCCAACATCGCCATCACCCAGGGCATCGAGCAGAAGGACATGGACTGGAACGGCGACGGCACGGTCACGCGTGACGAGATCATCGAGTCGTTCTATGCGGTTGCGGTGAACGACAGCCAGGACGGCAACCGCCATTGCCGTACGTTTGTCTGGCGCAGCACCGGCGAGCAGATCCGCGTGGACTGCCGCACCGAGTTCACGCCGGCCGCGGCCGACGAAAAGAAGTAAGCAGAACGCCCGCGAAAGCGGGCGTTTTTTTACGGTAGATCCACGCCATGCGTGGATGAAGGCGCCGGGTCGCTGTCGGGGTCAGGAGCCCTTCCCGTTGGAAAGGGATCAGACCGCGGGCGCTCAGTTCATCGCCTTGATGGTCAGGTCCAGCGCATCGCGGCCGCTCTCACGCTGCAGCATCCGCGCCGGCACCGGGAAGTCCGGTACGATCCAGGCGATCAGCTCCTTGTTGCCATCGGCACGCGAGACCTTCGTGGCCTCGTAGCTCTTGCCGCCCACGGTGATCGACTCTTTGCCGATCACGCGGTAGGTCATGTTCTTGATCCGGCCCTCGTCCACCATGCGGTAGGTCAGCGGCTTGCCGGCCGCCAGGTCACGGGCGATCGCCAGATTGATCAGCAGCGCATCCATGTCACCGGACTTCAGAGCAATCGGTCCGGCGCGGTCCGGCTTGATGTCGCCGGTCCAGGTGGCCTGGTTGCTGCTCCAGTTGTAGGTGGCCTGCACGTTGCGCTTCTTCACCAGCAGGGCCGAACGGTCCTGGCTGCTGAGCGGGCGCAGCTGGCCGCGCACTTCCTCGAACACGGTGCTCTGGCTGAGGTCGGCCAGCTGGTTCTTCACCTGCAGGCTGTAGCGCCACTTGTTGGCGCCTTCGCTGGACAGGGTCATGGTGCCGTTGGCCTGCATGCCCATGTAGCTGGCCAGGTAGTCGGCCTTGAACGGCTCCAGCGCCATGGCCGGCAGGCTGGCCACAGTCAGGGCAGCGGCTGCGATCCAGGTGAGGGGGCGGGTCAGGGTGTTCATGCTCAGACTCCTTGGTATTCGATCAGGCGCAGGTCGACGCGGTCTTCGCCGTCTTCGCGTTGCAGGATGCGCACCGGGGTGGGGACACCGTTGGCGATCCAGAGGATGGTTTCGTTGTTGCCGCCGTTGGTCCGGTAGACCCGCAGCGCGTTGTAGGACAGGTCGCCGACCTCGACGTTCTCGGTCTGCGGCGCGGCCTGGTAATCGTGCTGGCGGACCTTGCCCATGTCCACGTAGCGGTAATGCATGGCGGCGCCCGGGCGGGCGTCGCGCATGATCGCCAGGTTGATCAGCAGTGCGCTCTGGTCGCCCGGCTGCAGCGGGATCGGCTGCGCACGTTCCTTCTTGACGTCACCGGTCCACTGCGCGGTACCGGCCTGCCAGTTGTAGGTGCCCACGGCCTTCTTGCCGAGGAACAGGCCCTTGCGCACCGTGCTCTGGCTGAGCGGTGCGTAGACGCCACTGCGCTCTTCGAACACCGTGCTCTGCTCGATGTTCAGGCCGAGCACGCTGGCAAAGCCGCGGCGGCCGACCACCTGCATGTCCACCCGCCACTGGCTGCCGCCGGTGTGGGTGACCTGCATGCTGGCATCACCTGCTTCCTTGCCCTTGTAGAAGGCCTGGTAGGTGGCGGTGAACGGCTGCAGCGGCGGCGGCTCCCAGGCCAGTGCCGGCAACAGCGGCACGCTGGGCTCGTTCGGTGGCAGCGCAGTGGGTGCGGGTGGCGGTGCCGGTGAAGCAGCAGGCGGCTGCGCCTGGCCCCAGCCCACGCCGGGAAGCACGGCAAGCGACAACAGCAGTGAAGTGGACAGCAGCGTCGTGGTCTTCATGGGGGACAGGGGCCGCAGGAGGGGGCAGGATGCCAGCCCCGCAGTCAGCGGGGCGTGTGCAAGGGCGTTACTGGTTCAGGTTTCCGGCGGAATCTAGGGCCAGGGGGCTAAACAGGGGGTGACCGTCCAACCAGGGCTGGCCCTCCCGTTCAGCCAGGCGACCCGCGCACAGCAGCTGCAGCGTAGCGATCAGCAGCGGGTGCTCCACCGCCAGTACCCGCTCGGCCAGGCTGCGCGCGTCGTCGCCCGGCAGCACGGGAACCCGTGCCTGCGCCAGTACGGCTCCGGCATCCAGCTCCGGCACTACCAGGTGCACGCTGGCACCGTGCTCGGCATCGCCGGCCTGCAGCGCCCGCGCGTGGGTGTCCAGGCCCTTGTGCAGCGGCAGCAGCGACGGGTGGATGTTGACCAGGTGGCCAGCGAAGCGCTGCACGAAGGCCGGACCCAGGATGCGCATGTAGCCGGCGCAGACGATCCAGTCCGGCTGTACTGCTGCCAGCGCATTGCCCAGTGCCTGCTCGTAGGCGGCGCGGTCGCTGAACGCCTTCGGCGCATGCGCCCAGCGCAGGGGCGGTGCGACGCGCTGTAGTGCTTCTGCAGCGGGGCGGTCGGAGAACACGCCGACCACCTTGGCCGGCAGGCGGCCGCTGCCGATCGCGTCGAGGATGGCCTGCAGGTTGCTGCCGCGGCCCGAGGCGAGCACGGCGATGCGGGTTGGGGCGGTCATTGCAGGGAACTCCGGCGGATCAGTGGCCAGGTCAACAGGCTGCCGACGGTCGCCATCAGCATGTCGGCATGCGCATCCCACAGGTCACCCTGCTGGCCGTTGTAGGCCTCGGCGGCATCCGGAGACAGCGCCAGCGCGATGGCCCATTCGAACCATTCGTAGACCAGGCTGGCGCACATCACCGTCATCACCGCCAGGGTGAAGGCCTGGCCCAGCCGCAGTGCTGGCCACGCGTGGCGCGCCAGCTGCAGCAGCGCGGGGGTGAAGCAGACACCGAACAGGAAGTGGATGAGGCGGTCGAAGTGATTGCGCTGCCAGCCGAACGCCGCATTGGGTGACCAGCCGGTCAGCGCCTGCGCCCAGGCGTCGTAGGGCACGTTGGAATACAGCCAGCGCGCCGCCACGCAGTGCAGAGCGATGAAGCCGCAGATGGCGATGAAAGCGCCATCGCCCAGCCAGCCACCGCGACGGTCGACCCATAGCAGGGCGACCAGCCCGACCACGGTCAACGTGCTGTGCAGGGCCTGCTCGGTGGGCCACAGCGGGTGGATCCAGCTGATCGCGAAGACCGCCAGTACGGCGGCGAAGGCCAGCTTCTTCGGGCCCGAGAAGCGGTGGCGGGTGGGTGAGACGGTCGTTGAGAAGGCGGGCGAGGACATGTCGGGTCGATCAGGGAAGGGCGGCTGTCTGCCCACGGGCTCAGACACTGAGATGGTCGCCGCGGTCGAACAGCGCAGCCATCTCCGGCTTGCACAGGAACACCCAGGCATAGGCGGTCAACGCCATGCCCAGTGGGCCAGCCAGCACAGCCAGCCACGCCGCGCGCTGGCACCAGGCCAGGCCCGTGCGGCGTGAAAGCAGGCGCGCGGTATGCAGCTGCACGAAGCCCAGCAACGCAGCCAGCAGGGCGATCGAGGCATAGACTGTGGTCAGCAGCCAGGCATCGTCCAGCCCGCGTGAGTGGGCCACCCATCCACTGAGGCCAAGGAACGCCACTGCGGCGACCCAGTGGAAACCGGCCAGGGCGTAGAACAGCACGCTCAGTGTCTGCAGATGGCTGACCCGCTGCAGCTGCGCCAGGGTCCGATGCGGCAGTGGCGGTGGATTGCCTGAGGCGGTCATGCGGTCGTGGTGGGAGCGTCGAAGGCAGCCTTGACCTGCGGACGCAGCAGAGTGATCAGGCTGAACACCCCCAGCACCGTGCCGACCGGCGTGAACAGGCAGGCCAGGCCAGCCGCGATCAGGCACAGCAGATGGCGGCGACGGCGGGCCAGGCAGCGGCCGGCATAGGCCACGAACGCGCCCAGCGCGATGCCGCCGAACACGACGACGCAGCCGAGAACAGTGAACACCCAGCCCATCAGGCGCTGTTCCTCCGGCGAGGAGGGCTCGCCGCCGGACTTCATCGGCAGGCTGCCGGTCAACGCAGCGATGCCGATCACGATGTGCAGGATGAAGATCAGCGAGAACAGCACGATCAGGCCACCGACCACGTAGTGTGCGATGACCAGCATGCGCAGGTGGTCGGCATCCTGCGCGCTGAACGGCGGTACCGTCACCAGCGGCGGCGGCACGGGGGCGGGCGACAAGGGGGGCGATGCGTCCATGCGGGCTCCTGGTTGCCGGGCTCAGCCGATGTGGACGCGCTCGGCGCCTTCGGCGGTGACCACCTGGCCGATGGTCCAGTGCTCCAGGCCCTGCGCCTTGACCGCCTCGGACACCGCAGCCACCTGGTCCGGCGCGACGATCAGCACGAAGCCGATGCCGCAGTTGAAGGTGCGCCACATCTCGCTGTCGGCTACCGCGCCCTCCTTCTGCAGCCACTGGAACACCGGCGGCAGGGTCCAGGACGACGCCTGGATGTCCAGGCCGAGGCCGTCGGGCACCACGCGGATGATGTTCTCGGTCAGGCCGCCACCGGTGATGTGGGCCATGCCATGGATGGCCTCGCCATGCGACTTCAGCAGCGACAGGATCGGCTTGACGTACAGGCGGGTTGGTGCCATCAGCGCATCGACCAGCTTCACGCCGCCTTCCAGCTCCAGATCGGCCGGGCGGCCGGCGCGGTCGTAGATGCGGCGGACCAGCGAGTAGCCGTTGGAGTGCGGGCCGGAGGAGGCGATGCCGATGAGCACGTCGCCAGCGGCCACGCTGGCGCCGTCCTTCAGCTCGCTCTTCTCTACCGCAGCGACCGTGAAGCCGGCCAGGTCGTACTCGCCCGGGGCATACATGTCGGGCATTTCAGCCGTTTCGCCGCCGATCAGCGCGCAGCCGGCCTCGGTGCAGCCGTTGGCGATGCCGCCCACGACCGCCGCCGCGGTGTCGATGTCCAGCTTGCCGGTGGCGAAGTAGTCCAGGAAGAACAGCGGCTCGGCACCCTGCACCAGCACGTCGTTCACGCACATGGCGACCAGGTCGATGCCGATCGTATCGTGGCGGTTCAGCTGGTGGGCCAGCTTCAGCTTGGTGCCCACGCCGTCGGTGCCCGACACCAGTACCGGTTCGCGGTACTTGTTGGACAGGTCGAACAGGGCGCCGAAGCCACCCAGGCCGCCCATCACTTCCGGGCGGAAGCTGCGCTTGACCAGGGGCTTGATCCGCTCGACCAGCTCGTTGCCGGCGTCGATGTCGACACCCGCATCACGGTAGGTGAGGGGGGAGGGGGCGGAAGACGGGGTGTTGGTCACGGGCGTCGGCGCTGGCAGGGGTTGAACGGGCGATTTTAACAGGCCGCATTGGCGCAAAGACCGTATTCGGGCAACAATTCCCCCGGATACGTCGAGCCAATGGATGTCCTGATGCGCCGCAGCCTGATTCTGACCCTGCTCCTTGCGCTGAGCCTGCCGGTGGCCACGATGGCCCAGAGCGGCCTTCGCACCGAGGGTGATGTCGCCACCGCCAGTGGCGCGTACGAGGCCGAAGTGCCCGTCAACAGCCAAGCCGAGGCCGATCGCAACGGCGCCCTGGCCCGCGCCCTGAGCGTGGTACTGGGCAAGCTGTCCGGCGACCGCAGCGTGATGTCCCGCCCTGGCGTGGTGCAGGCGCTGCGCAACGCCAAGGACTACGTGGCCAGCTACGACTACAAGCAGGACCAGAGCGTGAGCGCCAACGGCGCCCCCAGCTTCCGTACCCTGCTGGTGGCCCGCTTCCGCGAGGACGACGTGGATTCGCTGGTGTCGGCGCTGGGCCTGCCACTGTGGCCGCAGCCGCGACCGAAGCCGGTGCTGTGGCTGGCCGTCGACGATGGCAGCGGCCCGCGCCTGGTCAGCGTGCAGCAGGCCAACGCCGCTCGGCCGTTGCTGAACCGCGCCATCGAGCGTGGCTACAAGCTGGGGCTGCCCACTGGGGGGGCTGCCGAACAGGCGCTGGCCGGGGCCATCTGGCGCCAGGACAGTGCCGCCGTGGCCCGTGCCTCCTCGCGCTACTCGCCGCCGATGCAGCTGATCGGCAAGCTGTACCGGGCCAATGGCGGCTGGCAGGCGGATTGGGTGTTCGTCGACAACGGCCGCGAACTGAACAAGTGGACCAGCAAGGACGCCAACGCCATGCGTGCGATGGCCGCCGGTGCCGACGGCGCCGCCGATGCGCTGGTCAAGCGCTATGCCAAGGCGGGCGCCGCCGTCGGCCAGGCCGGGACCTACCGTGTGGTGGTCACCGGCATCAACAGTGCCGACGACTACCTGCGGCTGGCTGCCGGCCTACGCGAGGTACCGGTGGTGCGCAACGTCACCCCGCTGCACGCTTCGGCCGGCCAGCTGGAGCTGAGCCTGGAGATGACCACCGGCCTGGCAGGCTTCAACCGCATGCTGGGCGACAACGGCGTACTGGTGCCGAGCGCACCGCTGCCTGCCCTGCCGACGCCAATCGATGACACCACCGGGGCTCCGGTGGCCCCGCCGGTCAGCAACGAGTACCGCCTGCGATGACTCTGACCCCGGAAGCGGAAATCGCGCAGTTCCTGCGTCGCCTGAAGTACATCCTGTTCGCCGGCCTGATCGGCTGGGTGGTATGGCTGCTGGCGCCGATCCTGACCCCGTTCGTGCTGGCGCTGGCGCTGGCCTGGCTGGGTGACCCGCTGGTGGACCGCATCGAGGCCACCGGCCGCTCGCGCATGACCGGCGTGGTGCTGGTGTTCGCGGCGATGGTGCTGGTGATCGTGGCGCTGCTGCTGGTGCTGGTGCCGATGATCGAGCGCCAGATCACCACCCTGATCGCGGTCGCGCCGCAGGCACAGGCGTGGCTGATGGAAAAGGGCATTCCCTGGTTCGAGCAGAAGACCGGCCTGGAAGTGATGCAGTGGCTGGACCCGGACCGCCTGATCGAATGGGTGCGCAGCCACTGGCAGCAGGCCGGCGGCTTCGCCACCACGTTCATGGGCTACGTCTCGCGCTCGGGCTTTGCGATGGTGACCTGGGTGGTCAACATCCTGCTGCTGCCGATCCTGGCGTTCTACTTCCTGCGCGACTGGGACAAGCTGGTCGAGCGGGTCGCGTCGGTGATTCCGCGCAACCAGATCGGCACCATCAGCGCGCTGGCGCGTGAATCCAACGAGGTGCTGGGCGCGTTCATCCGCGGCCAGTTCCTGGTGATGCTGGCGCTGGGCGTGATCTATGCCGGTGGCCTGTCGCTGGTTGGCCTGAAGCTGGGCCTGCTGATCGGCCTGATTGCCGGCCTGATCAGCTTCATCCCTTACCTGGGCGCGACCACCGGCATCCTGATGGCGATCATCGCCGCACTGGTGCAGGCGCAGGGCTTTGACCTGAAGCTGCTGATCCTGGTCGGCGTGGTGTTCACCGTGGGCCAGCTGCTGGAAAGCTACGTACTGACCCCGCGCATCGTCGGCGACAAGATCGGCCTGCACCCGGTGGCGGTGATCTTCGCGGTGATGGCTGGTGGCCAGCTGTTCGGCTTCCTCGGCATGCTGCTGGCGCTGCCGGTGGCGGCGGTGACCAACGTGCTGCTGCGCTATGCACACCAGCGTTATCGCCAGAGCGAGCTGTACGTGGGCGAGAAGCCTTCGATCGTGCTTGATGGCGTGGTCGATGCCCCCCATATCATCATTCCGAACGACAAGGGCCCCGACCTGAAGTGATGGGTGTGCCGCAACTGCCGCTGGCCCTGCATTACCCGCGGGACCAGCGCCTCGAGACCTTCATCGGCGCGCCGGATGGCGCGCTGGCGCAGCTGCGCGCGATCGCGGTGGGTGCCAGCCACGACTGGGTCTACCTGGAAGGTGCGGCGGGCACGGGCAAGACCCACCAGGCGCTGGCGATGTGTTCCAGCGCCGAGCAGGCCGGGCGCCTGCCGACCTACGTGCCGCTGGCCAGTGCGGCCGGCCGCGTGCGTGCGGCGCTGGATGGGCTGGAGGTGCGCGAGCTGGTGGCGCTGGATGGCCTGGATGAGGTTGCCGGCCATCGCGAGGACGAGATTGCGCTGTTCGATTTCCACAACCGCGCACGCGCCGCGGGGGTGACCGTGTTGTACACGGCGCAGAAGGCGCCGGAAGAACTGGGCCTGTTGCTGCCGGACCTGCGTTCGCGGCTGGGCCAGTGCGTGCGCGTGCTGTTGCAGCCGCTGGACGAAGAGGGCCGTGCGGCGGTGCTGCGCGAGCGTGCGCTGCGCCGTGGGCTGGCGATCGACGAGGCGGCCATCGAGTGGCTGTTGTCGCACACCGGGCGCGAGCTGGGTGGGTTGATCACGCTGCTGGACTGGCTGGACCGCGAGTCGCTGGCGGCGAAGCGGCGGATCACCGTGCCGTTCCTGCGCCAGGTGCTGGAAGAAGGCCGGCCTCGTTACTGAGGGTGGGGTTTGTTTGCAGGGCTGCGCCCTGCACCCGCCGAAGCCGAAGCCGAGGCAACGTCAACGTCAAAGGCTGGCTTCCTGAGGGGAGGCGGGGGGGGGGGGGGGGGGGGGGGGGGGGGGGGGGGGGGGGGGGGGGGGGGGGGGGGGGGGGGGGGGGGGGGGGGGGGGGGGGGCGCCCCCCCCCCCCCCCCCCCCCCCCCCCCCCGCCATCCCTCAGTAAAACCCGCTGTTGCTGTTGCTGTTGCTCCAGCTCCGGCCTCTGCGGGTGCCGGGCGCAGCCCGGCCATAAACCCCTTACTTCTTCGCGCGCGGCTGGTTCAGCGGTTCCATCGCGCGGAAGCGCTGGCTGTACTCGTCGGTCAGCGTGCGTGCTTCCTGCCCGTTGCGCACGATGCTCGGGGTCAGCAGTACGATCACTTCCGAACGACGGCTGGTGCGCGTCTTCTGCCCGAACAGGGCGCCCACCACCGGAATCCGGCTCAGGCCGGGAATGCCGCTGCTGCCATCGGTCGCCGAATCGGTGATCAGGCCGGCCAGCATGATGGTGTCGCCGCTCTGCACCGCCGCTTCGGTCGACAGCTTCTTGGTGGAGATGCGCGGGTTGCAGTTGCGCTCGGTCGGGTTGCAGTTCTCCGGCACCTCGGAGGCGCTGCTCACTTCCTGCACGATGTCCAGGAACACCGTGCCGTCGCGGGTCACGCGCGGGCGCACCTTCAGGATCACGCCGGTATCGATGTACTGCACGGAGCTGTAGGTACCAGTGCCCAGGCCGGTGTTCACCGTGGTGGTGTTGATCGGTACCTTGTCACCCACGTTGAGTGTGGCCTCCGCGTTGTTGCGCACGAACACCGAGGGAGTCTGCAGCAGGCGTACGTCGGTGACCTTGTCCAGCGCGCTCACCACCGCCGCGCCGTTGTGGCCGGTGAACGCCCAGCCCAGGCCTTCGCCACCGGTCACTGCGCCGGCGAAGCTGCTCCAGGAACCGCCAGCGGCGGCAGGCAGGGTCACGCCGCCCAGGGCGCCGGTCAGCTTCTGCCCGAGCACGGCATTGTCGAAGAACCAGTTGACGCCGTACTTCAGGTCTCCGGTCAGCGCGACTTCGGCCACCTGCGCTTCGATGTGCACCTGCAACGGCATCACATCCAGCTTCTCGATCACTTCCCGGATCGAGCGCCAGGCCTGCGGGGTCGAGCGCACCAGCAGGGTGTTGGTTTCCTCCACCGCCGACACGCCCACGCGGTCGCCTTCCACTTCCAGGCTGACGCTGACGTTGCCGGACTGGCGCTGCGGCAGGTTCATGCTGCCGCTGTTGCCGCTGCCGGAACTGCTGCCCGGGGTCGAACCGAAGCTGCTGCTGTTGTTGCTGTCCATGCCGCGCTCGCCGTCGCTGCCCAGCTGCGATGGAATCGCGCCGGGCGCCAGCGATGCGGGGCTGGAGCCGCCACGATTGCCGCTGCTGGCGAAGGCTTCGCTGAGGCGCTCGGCCAGGTCGCGCGCCTTGATGTAACGCAGCTCGTAGGAGAACAGGCGGGCGCTGCCACCGGCGGTATCGATACGGTCCAGCCACTGCTGGATCTGGTCCAGGTAACGCACCTGCGGGGTGATCACCAGCACCGCGTTGGCGTTTTCCAGCGGCAGGAAACGGAACATGCCGGCGCTGGGGGTCTTGCTCTCCTCGCCGAACACCTTCTCCAGATCGGCAGCGACCTGCTCGGCCTTGCCCGACTGGATCGGGAACACGCCCACCGACATGCCCGACAGCCAGTCGACGTCGAAGATCTCGACGGTGCGCATGTAGTTTTCCAGCTCGGCGCGGGTGCCACCGAGGGTGATCACGTTGCGGCCACTGTCGACGTTGACGATGGCGTTGGGCCGCGCATACGGCTCCAGCACCTTCTTCATTTCCGTGGCGGAGATGAACTGCAGCGGGATCACCCGCACTTCGAAGCCACGTGCGCTGGCCGCCGGTGCGGTACTCGGCGCGACGGTGCCGGCCAGGGCCTGGTCGGCGGCGACGATGTTGTAGCGGCCGCCGCTGTAGACCATGCGGGCGTTGTTCCAGCCCAGCACCATTTCCAGCAGGTTCAACGCCTGTGCCGGCGACACCGGCTTGGGCGTGGCCAGGGTGACCGTTCCCTGCACGCCCGGTGCGATCACGTAGTTCTGGCCCAGCATGTCACCCAGGATGGCTTTGACCACCGCATGCACAGACTCGCCTTCGAAGTTGAAGGTGGCCTCGCCAGTGCTGGCGCCATGCAACGCCGGTGCCGGTGCGCGTGCGGCTTCGCGGTTGATCATGGTACCGGTACCGCGGCGGATCACGGCCTGTGGAGCCCCCTGGGCGTCACGGGCGGCATCGGCGGCGACCTCGGCCGCCTGGCCGGCCTCGGCAGTGGGCGACAGGTTGCCCTTGCGTTGCACATGCGGCGCGGACACGGTGCTGCAGCCAACCAGCAGCGCGAGGGCAAAGGACCAGGGAAGAAAACGCAGGCTCATGCATTCACTCTATCGGTTGGTGCCATCGCCCGGGGGCGGCGACGGTTGTTGCTGCTGTTGTTGCTGCAGCTGGCGGCGACGGGCCTGGATGCGTTCGCGGATGGCCTGCATCTGCGCTTCGCTGGGGCCGTTGTTGTTGGCAGGCGGTGCCGCGGCGGCGGCTGGTGGCACGCTGCTGGCGGGCTGCGGCTGCGCGGTTGCGGTTGCAGCAGCCGGAGGTGGGGATGGCATCGGCGGTGCGCCCGCCGGCGGCGGCACAACGACCGCACCCGCCGGCGGCGCGCCATTGGCACCCCGCAGTACGGTGGGTGGCTCGCCGCCCTGGCCGTTGAACACGGCCAGTTCCAGCACCTGGCTGCCACTTGGGCCGATCACCGTGGCCTGGCGCGGCGCCAGCCCCACCAGTTGCCAGCCGTCCACCGCTTCGCCATTGAGGCGCAGCCGCAGCGAACGATTCTGTTCGGTGGTGAAGGTGGCCATGCCGAAGTCGCCGGTCAGCAGCACGCCGGTCAAGCGCAGCGCGGCGCTGGCGGCAGGCTCGCTTCCACCGAGCAGGTAGGGCTTCGGCGTGCGGTCCTCAGCGAAAAGTGGACGCTCACCGATCGCGCTGTAGCTGTCGGCGCTGGGCATGCGTTCTGCGGCCAACGGCGGCAGCACCGGCAGCAAAGGCGCCGCATCGGCATCGCCGTCTGCAACGGGTAGCTGGCTGCCCAGACCGAAGCCGGTGGCCAACCAGACCGCCGCGGCCCAACCCGCCAGGGCCAGCAGGAAACCGGTGCGCAGGCTGATCTGCTCAAGTTTCATCAGCCACCTCCTGTCCCTCGGCCGGCGCAGCCGGTGCGGGGGCGGGGGCCGCCGAAGGCGGCTGCGGCGCGGACACCGGTTCGGCGGCAGGTGCCGGGGCACTGCCATCGGCAGCAGCGCCCGGCAGCAGGTAGCCCGCCAGCTCGAACGACACATCCAGGCCAAGCCCGGATTCATTCGGCGACTGCTGGAAGCGCTGCGCGATCAGGTTGAGATTGTCGACGAACAAGCGCGGGCTGCCGGTTTCCAGGCTGTGCAGCACCGTGGCCAGCTCGGCCACACCACAGCGCAGGCGCACCTGCATGGCCACGCGCACGAACTCGGCGTCCCGGCGGTTGTCGGTGAGCGGCGTGCGGTTGCTGATGGTGCAGCTGCGGTTGCCCGGGCTGGCCATCGCCACCGCATCCTGCAGCTTGGCGCCAAGCGCAGCGGCAGCCGCTTCGGCGGTCGCTTCGCGCAGGAAGCCCGGCCGTTGCTGCAGGGCTTCCCGGGTGGCGCGCAGGCGCTGCTCGATCTGCGGCTTCTGCTGCAACTGTGCCTGCACCCGCGATTCGCGCTCGCGCAGTGCGGCCACATCGGCATCGATCTCGCGCAGCGGCTGGGTGAACCACGGGTGCACCAGCAGCAGATAGGCCAGGCCCAGCACTGCCAGCAGCAGTGCCAGTGCCAGCCAGCGGTCACGGCGTGCGCTTGGCATCGGCATCGGCCGCCTCCCGGGTCGGGGCCGCCGTCGGCAACGGCTGCAGTTCAGCGGTCATGGTGAAGCGGTCGCGGCCGCTGGCGGCACCATCGGCCTGCAGCACGCCGGTCAGGTTCACCTTGCGCCACTGCGGCGCATCCTGCAGCAGCTGCACCAGCTGCGATGCCTCGCGGCTGAGCCCGATCAGCTGCAGGTTGTTGTTCTCGATGGCCAGTTTTTCCAGGTACGTCCCCTCCGGCAGGCGCCGGGTCAGTTCGTTCCAGATCTCCACCGTACCGGCGCGCTGGCCGCGCTGCTTTTCCAGGAACGCAGCACCGTCGATCAGCGCCTGCAGCTGCGCACGTTCGCTGGCCACGCCACGCGCACTGCGCGCGCTGCGCTCCACCTGGGCCCGCAGTTCGTCAGCTGCCGCGCGGCGGTTGTCGAGCAGCTGCAGGCCAGCCAGCACCAGCATCACCACCGCGGCCACCGCCAGCAGAAGGTTCCAGCGCCGCATCGGGTCGGCCTGCTGCTGACGCTGCGCGGGCGGCAGCAGGTTCACCTGCAGGATGTTGCCCTGCGCATCGATGGCATCGACACCGGACAGTACATCGGCCCATTGGCCCACATTGCTGCGCCAGGCCTCGAGCTGCCGCAACGGCCAAGCCACCAGTTCGACCTGCAGCTGGCCCTCGCCTGCCGCGCCACGTTCACGCACGTCATAGCTGACCTGGCTGGATTCGAACGGCGTCTGCCGGTCGATCTCGAAGCCGACCACCGCACGCAGGCGGTCAGCCGCCGCCACTGGCAGGCGCAGCTGCCGGCGCAGCACATCGCCGGCCGGCAGCAGCCACACCCGCGGCAAGCTGCGCAGGCGGGCTTCCAGCACGCGATCCAGTTCGGCCGGGGACAGCGGCCACGGCAGCCGTACCACCGGCTCGCGGCGCTCACCGGCCTCGCGCCAGACCTGGAGCTGGTCGCCTTCACGCTGCAGCAGCAGGCGTGCCTGCGCCCAGCCCAGCGCCCACTGCCAACGGGCCGGCACCCACGCCAGCAACGATTGCCGCCACCAGCGCAGGAAACGGCCGACGCCCGGGCCGATCCGGCCCTGCACCTGCCGCACACTGTCCTGCCAAGCCGTCATCTTGCTGTCATTCCCTGCTCCCAGCGAAGCACTGTGTAGGACCGCCCGGGAACCCCCGCCCGAGCCATTGCGTACCACCGCCTGCAACACCGACCGGCGTCCACTGCCGTCGGTGACACGGGACTCGATACTATAGGTGCCACTGCTGCTGGCAAGGGTTGACGCACCCGCAGCGGAATCGGCATCACGCTCCTGCTGGGCACGCTGGGCCAGCACGGTATCGGCGTCCAGGCCCAATGCGGTCAACACCACCGCACTGGCGAACTGCGGATCCGGCCGCGCCTGGCGGCTGTACAGGGTCAGGTGCGGCAGCATCTTCTGATACAACGGCCCACGCATGCCGAGCACCCGCTGCAGCTCGCCAAGGGTCTCGAAACGCTTGTTGCGAGGGCCATAGGGCAGGCCTGCCGCAGCATAGTCGGGCGCTTCGGCACCACCGCCGGGCTGCAGCAGGCTGTCCTCGTCACGCCAGTCGACGATCGCGCCGGCCAGCTGGCGGGCCTGCGTTTCGTCTTCACCCAGCGCCTTGAGGAAGGCGCTCAGCAGGGCCACGTCGGCCAGGTTCAGGTTGATCTTGCCGTTCTCGTCCAGCACCTTGATCTCGATGCTGGCGTCATCGAACTGCCAGCGATAGGCACGGCCATCGGCGCGCCAGGGCGCTCGCTGCGGATCGGCGGACAGGCGCGTCAGCGCGTACTCCAGTCCCGCCCGTGCACGCTCCTGGCCACGCGCATCATCGTCCAGCACCCGCTGCTGCAGATGCTCGACCCGCGCGCTCAACGCGAACGCCCCCACCAGCGCCGTCATCAGCGCGATCAGCCACAGCACCAGCACCAGTGCCGCGCCGCGTTCCCGGTTCACCGTGCACCTCCACTGCCGCCCGCGCGCGGAGCGACCACCAGTGCAGGCCAGGGGGCGCCCTTGGCGGGCACGATCTGGATCTCCACCAGCATCGGCAGGCGCCGGGTATCGTCCCAGCGCGGCATCCAGTCGGTGACCTGGCCGGTGCTGGCATCGATGCCGCGGTAGCGCAGCTGTACCGATTTGAGGTTCTCCACCAGCACCTCCGGCGGGCGCGGCGGATTCTCTGCAATGCGCTCGCCTTCCTGCAGCAGCACCAGGTCCAGCAGCAGGCGCTGCTGGCCGCTGCGGCCGTCCACCTGCAATGCATGCAGGTACGCCCCACCGCGGCCGAGATAACCGGGTAGATCAGCCGCGAACAGCATGCGTTGTTCTTCGCCCTGGAAGAAGATCGGTTCGCGGGTGGGATCGGGCACTTCCAGCGGCGTGCGCAGCGCACCCGCCAGTTGTCGCCGCAGCAGGGTCTCAACCGCACGCATGCGTTCGCTCTCGGCGGCAATCTGCTCGCCACGCTGGCTCACCGCCATCGCCGAGCGCACGCTGGCGAACGCCAACGCCAGGCCACCGGCCAACAGCACCGTGGCCAGCATCACTTCCACCAGGGTGAAGCCTGCGGCGCGGCGCGTCATCGCGCACTCTCCAGGTCCGGTGGCAGCAGGCGCAGGCTGCGCCAGCGCAGTTGTTCGCGTTCGCCTTCGCCCCAGCGCACCTGAAGCTGCAGCTCGGCCAGCCAGGGAGCTCCCGGCGATTGCGCCTGTACCTGTGCCGCGTTGCCGGCACGCGGCTCGACCCATGGCTGCACCTGCAGCTCCCAATGGTATCGGCCCTGTTCCCAGTCGCCCTGCTGGCTGCCGACCTGCAATGGCGAGGCGACACCGGCTTCGGCCAGCAACGACTGCGCATGCAGCACCGCACGCGTGCGCAGCTCGGCCTCGCGGACCTGTTTCGCGCCACCTGACAGGCTGCCCAGCAGCAGTGTCAGCGCCAGGCCCAGCAGGGCGAAGGCGATGATCACTTCCAGCAGGGTGAAACCACGCGCCCGCCGCTTCATGGCGCCTGCCACGGGCCGGAGCGGACCTCGCCGGTCAGCCAGCCGACATCGATGCGCCATTCGGCGCCCTCACGCTGCAGCCGGATGCGGCCACCACTGGAGCCACCATCGGGATGGAACTCGATCACGCCCTGCCCCGGTGCGGTGGCCAGCTGCGCGGCGCCTTCGAACTGCACCTGCAGCTGCGCCGGGACGTCGCCCTGGCGCTGGTTCGCACCTTGCCAGTGGCGACGCGCCGGTTCGATCACGAAGCGCTGCGGTTCACCGCGCGCGATGGCCTGGGCGCGCACCATGCGCAGCTGGTTGGCGATGTCCTTGCCGGCGCTGCGCAGCTGCATGCCGGCAAAGCCGCGCGACAGACCCGCGGCGGTGATCAGGCCGATCGCGGCGATCAGCGCGATCACCAGCAGCATTTCCAGCAGCGACAGGCCCGCTGCGCGCCTGTCGTGCAGGCGCGGGCGAGGCAGCCGGCGCGGCAGGAAATGCGTCATGCCCGGTTACGGCTGGTAGCGGATGTCGGCGTCGACGCTGCTGCCACCGGCCTTGCCGTCCTTGCCCAGGCTGATCAGTTCATACGGCTGGCCTTCGCCCGGCGCGCGGTACTCCAGCGCGTGGCCCCACGGGTCATTCAGGTCGGCCGGCTTGGCGTACGGGCCCAGCCAGCCGCCGACACCGGCCGGTGCGGTCACCAGATCGTTGAGCGAGCCCGGCAGCTTGCCGGTATCGATCTGGTAGTTGTCGACCTTGGAGGCAACGGTCTGCACCTGGGCCTTGGCGATGTTCGCCTTGCCACGATCGGCGCCGCCCAGCACGCGGCTGGCGACCAGGGTCAGCACCGCGCCGATCAGCACGATGACGATGATGATCTCCAGCAGGCTCATGCCCGACTGGCTGCGCGCGGCGGTGAAGGAAAGGCGGATCGGTCGACGGGAAGCAATCATGGTCGGTCCTTTCAGTTGCGGAGTGTCGAGGTTGCGTAGGGAGCCATCATCAGCCGATGGCATTGGTCAGGTCGTACAACGGCACCAGCACGGCCACGATCACCGCACCGACCACCGAGGCCAGCACCAGGGTGATCGCCGGCACCATCGCCGCCAACAGGCGGTCGATGCGACGGGCGCTGTCCTGTTCAAACGTGTCGGCAGCTTTCAGCAGCATGGTATCGAGCGCGCCGGACTCCTCGCCGACCTGGATCATCTGCAGCGCCAGGCGCGGGAAGCGCTTGCCACGTGACAGCGCCAGCGACAGGCCGGCACCGTTCTTCACTTCATCGGCGGCCGCTTCCACGTCAGCGGCAAGCGCGCGGTTGCCCAGCACGTTGCGTGCGATGCCCAGCGCCCCGAGCAGCGGCACGCCATTGCGCAGCAGGGTGCCCAGCGTGCGCGCCAGCCGTGCGGTTTCCAGTTCGCCCAGCAGGCGGCCGATGCCGCGACGCTGCAGCAGCCATCCATCCAGCGCCAGCCGGAACCCCGGCTGCCGTACCTTGCGTTCGAAGAACAGTGCCAGCACTGCAGGCACCACCAGCAGCAGCACCCACCAGTCGCGGACGAACAGGCCCAGCTGCAGCACCGCATTGGTGAACCACGGCAGCGCCACGTCCAGGCTTTCGTACATCTGCGCGAACTGTGGCACCACGTAACCGAGCAGGAACAGCAGCGCACCGCCCACCACCACCAGCAGGATGGCCGGATAGACCAGTGCGTTGATCACCTTGCCCTGCAGCGCGCGGCTGCGTTCGAGGTAGTCGGCCAGCCGCTGCAGCGTCTCGTGCAGGCTGCCACCCGCCTCGCCGGCACGCACCATGTTCACGTACAGGCGCGAGAACAGGCCGTGCTGGCGCTCCAATGCGGTCGACAGCGGCGCACCACCGCGCACCACGTCGCGGATGTCGGTGATCGCGCGGCGCGAACGCTCGTCTTCCGGCAAGCCGAGCAGGATCGACAGCGCACGGTCAAGCGGCTGGCCGGCACCCAGCAGGGTCGCCAGCTGCTGGGTGAACTGCAGCAGCGCCGCACCCTGCAACGGGCGCTGGCGCAGCAACGTGCGCCAGCTGCCGCCGCCGACCACGCCGCCATCGGCCAGCTGGGTCTCCATCGGCAGGTGGCCCTGATCCTGCAGGCGCGCGATCAGTTCGGCCTCGCTGCCTGCTTCCATCTGCCCGTCGAAGATCTCGCCGTGCGGATTGAGCGCCTTGTAGCGGTAGTTCGGCATGTCAGCCCCGGCGTCCTGCGCGCATCAGCTTTCCTCGGTCACGCGCAGCACTTCCTCGATGGTGGTCTGGCCGCTGAGCGCTTTGGCCAGGCCATCCTCGTACATGGTGCGCATGCCGGCTTCGCGGGCGATGCGTTCGATCTCGCCCATGCCATCGCGGCGCATCACCGCACGCCGCAGCGCGTCGTTCATTACCAGGAATTCCATGATGGTGGTGCGGCCCAGGTAGCCGGTCGGCGCCAGTGCCGAAGGCTTCGGGCGGTACAGGTGGATCGGCCCTTCCGGTTGCAGACGGCGCAGCTCGAAACGCTCGATCTCCTCCGGCGAGGCTTCATAGCGCTCGGCGTGCGTCGGTTCCAGCCGGCGCACCAGGCGCTGGGCCAGGATGCCGTTGATGGTGGAAGTGAGCAGATAGTCCTCCACACCCATGTCGAGCAGGCGGGTGATGCCGCCGGCCGCATTGTTGGTGTGCAGGGTGGACAGCACCAGGTGGCCGGTCAGCGCCGACTGGATCGCGATGCGCGCGGTTTCCAGGTCGCGCATTTCGCCGATCATGATGATGTCCGGGTCCTGGCGCACGATGCTGCGCAGTGCGTTGGCAAAGTCCAGGCCGATCTGCGGCTTGGCCTGGATCTGGTTGATGCCCTCGATCTGGTACTCGACCGGATCTTCCACCGTGATGATCTTGACGTCGGCGGTGTTGAGCTGGCTCAGCGCGGTGTACAGCGTGGTGGTCTTGCCCGAACCGGTCGGGCCGGTGACCAGCAGGATGCCGTGCGGTTGTTCCAGCACCTTGCGGAACTGCGGCAGGAACGCATCGGTAAAGCCGAGCCGATGGAAATCGAACACTACCGTTTCGCGGTCGAGCAGGCGCATCACCACGCTCTCGCCGTGCGCGGTCGGCACCGTGCTCACGCGCAGGTCCAGCTCTTTGCCCTGAACGCGCAGCATGATGCGCCCATCCTGCGGCAGGCGGCGCTCGGCGATGTTGAGGCGGGCCATGATCTTGATGCGGCTGATCACCGCGGCAGTGAGGTTGGCCGGCGGGCTTTCGCCCTCCACCAGCACGCCGTCGACGCGGTAACGCACCTTCAGCCGGCTCTCGAACGGCTCGACATGGATGTCCGAAGCGCGCAGCTCCACCGCACGCTGGATCACCAGGTTGACCAGACGGATCACCGGCGCTTCCGAGGCAAGGTCGCGCAGGTGCTCGATATCGTCGACCGCGCCACCCTCGCCGTCTGCGGTTTCAACGATCGCGCCCATCGCGCTGCGGCCCTGGCCGAACCAGCGCTCGACCAGGTCATCGATCTCCGCACGCATGCCCAACACCGGCGTCACCGGTACGCCCAGCGCCAGCTGCACGGCCTGCTGCGGGTACGGATCGTGGGCGTCGGCCAGCCACAGCCGCACGCCCTGTTCATCCAGCGCCAGCGGGCATACATGGAACTGCTTGAGGAAACGAAGGGACAGCGGCAGGCCCTCGGCCAGGCCCTGGGGCGGTGAATCCGGCAATTGCTTGCCATCCAGCAGCGGCAGACCCAGCACCTCGGCGCTGGCCTGCGCCTGGTCACGTTCGGATACCAGCCCCAGCCGCACCAGCAGGCCGAGCAGGCTGCCGCCCGCCTCCGCGTGCAGCGGCCGAGCCCGTGCAAGATCGCCCTCCTTGAGGCGGCCACGCGCCAGCAACGCATCCAGGATGCGACCTTCGGCGTCGTCGGCGGCGGTTGCAGCAAGCGCGTTCACGTGACCCTCCTGTCAATCGGCTCGACTTTAGCAGTTACGCCGTGATTTCCGTCGCCCCGCCGCCCGCTTTCGTAAAAAGACGAAGCCCGTCACATGCGGGTGACGGGCTTCGGCCATTCAACTACCGCGATGCGCGCTTACTGCGTGGCGAGAATGCTCACGCCGCTGTATGCCGCTTCGCCCACCACCTTGATGTAGTAGGTGCCGGCAGTCGCTGCAGTTACGCGCACCGTTTCCGAGGTGCCCGGGCGGGTCGAGCGCGCATCGTTGTCGGTGGCACTCGGTTCACGGCCCTTGGCCAGGTACACCGATACGTTGCCGGTGCCGCCATAGGTGATGACGCTGAGCTGCTTGCCTGCCGCAGCTTCGAAGCTGTAAAGCACGCTGCTGCCGGCGGTACCACTCAACCCGCCGATGGCCACCTTGTTGGTCAGCGGCTTGGCCACCGGCCCGCAGTTCTCGGTGCACGGCTCTTCCAGGGCCTTGTCCAGCGCGGCCTTGGCGTCGACGATGCCGGTGCCGATCGGGGTGGCGGACGGAATGCTGACCGGGAACGGACGTGCCGTTTCCTTCAGCAGGGTCCGCATGCCTGCCGGTGCGAGCGGGTCGCGGTTGGCGGCGATCAGCGCGCTCTGCACCAGCGCGGCGACGGCAGCCACGTGCGGTGCCGCCATCGAGGTGCCGGCCTTGCCGCCAAGGGTGTAGCCCTCGGTGGAACCAGCTGCCGGCGGCGACGTCTTGCTGCTGGACACCGCCTGCCAGACATAGCCGTTCGGATTGCCGTCGGTGACGCCACCGCCCGGACCGGACAGATCGATGCGGGTACCGAAGTTGGAGTAGTAGGCCATGGCGCCGGTGATGCCGGTCGCGCCGACCGAGACCACGCCGTCGCAGTTGGCCGGGCGGGCGTTGGCGACATTCATCGAGTCGTTGCCGGCTGCCACCACCACCAGGGTACCGCGGTTGGTGGCACCGGTGATGGCCGCCTGGTAGGCCGGATCACAGCTGCCGGAGCCGCCCAGGCTCATGTTGATGATTTCGGCGGGATTCTGGTTGGCAGGGATGCCGGCCACGGTACCGCCCGAAGCCCAGGTGATGGCGTCGGTGATGTCCGACAGGGTGCCACCGCAGTAGCCGAGCACGCGTACCGGCAGCACCTTGGCCTTGTAGGCCAGGCCGGCGGTATGCAGGCCGTTGTTGGTGGCCTCGGCGATGGTGCCGGTCACATGGGTACCGTGCCAGCTGCTGTCACGTACCGGCGAACCGTCGTAGCAGGCGTTGGCAGTGGGCATCCAGTCACCGTAGTCGAGTGCACCCGGCACGCGGCCATCGGCGGCACGACGCGAGCGGCTGGCCTGGCTGATGAAGTCGTAGCCCTCCAGCAGGGTGCCGGCGGCAAAATCCGGGTGCTCGGGCAGGATGCCGGTATCGAGCACGGCCACCACGATGCCCTCGCCCTGCGAGACGTCCCATGCGGCCGGTGCGTTGACGCCGCCGACCGGGTTGTGGAAGTGCCAGTTGTGGCTCTGGTAGTACGGATCATTGGGCACGAAGTTGGGCGACGCATCGGACTTCGCGACGGCGTCAGCGCGCGGCGACGACGCGGCATCGATCGGATACATGACGGCGTCGGCCACCGCATATTCGACGCTCGGGTCAGCCTTCAGTTCGCCCAGCACCTTGTCCAGCTCGGCGCGCGCGATCCCTCCCTGCAGGCGGATCAGATCGGCACCGATGCCAAGCTTGCGGGCCACCTGCGGGCGCAGCGCGGCACTGCGCGCAGCCGCGCTGGTGCCTGCCGGCACGGCGCGCGCGATGGCCGAGTTGACCACGGCCAGCTTGGCGTTTGCATCGGCAGCTGCGGCGCTGCCAGCGCGGTACTTCACGATGATGCCATCAACCTGCTGCGTCTTCGGGCCGGACAACGGCGCATTTGCTTTCAGGTCGGCGGCCTGTGCCAGGCCAACACCGGTCAGCGACAGCACGGCGGCTGCCAACACATTGATGCGAAGGTTCTGCTTCTTGATCACGTCGAATTCCTCTTCTGGGTCATGGATCGAACCAACACTGCGGCCATCATTCCTTGACGACTCCCGGCCGGCCCAGCCGGGATTGCCGTGACCTCCCCCCAGGCCCTCGTTGCAGGTGCTGCGCCGGCGTGGGTGGCCGCCGGCGCGATGGAGTGGCTTACCAGCCGAAGCCGGCACCGACGCCGACCGAGCTGTCGTCGCTGCTGAAGGCACCGCCGACCGTCACCGTGGCGCGATCGCTGATCGCACGCTGGTAACCCAGCGACAGTGCCGATTCGCCGCCCTGGAAGCCGATGCCGACGCCGACCCGGTTCTGGGTACGGATGCCGGCAGCACTGGTGGCCATGTTGAGCATCGCCGCGCTCATCGCGCCCTGGCGGTCGATGCGGCGATCCATGTGCCGCAGGCGCCCGTCGACCTCGCCCTTGAACACATCGAAGCTGTCGGCGACGGCCTGCACGCGGCTGTCGGTGTAGCTGTTGGCGGTGGCCATGCCACGATCGAGCTGGCCCTTGTTGACCGCATCGGTGGCGGTGGTACCGGCTGCCACGTTGGTGACCTGGCGCTCGTTGCCTTCGCTGCCCACCGACACCGTATTGGCACGATCGGCAACCGAGCCCTGGCCCAGCGCCACCGCGTTGGCAGCGGTGGCACTTGCGCCCTGGCCGATGGCAGTGGACGAGGCGCCGCTGGCCACCGCGCCGTCGCCCATGGCGACCGCGTTGAGCCCCGATGCCGGGGTGCCCACCGGGATGCCCGCACCCGCCGCCGCAGCGGTCGGCGTGCCCTGCACGCGCGCGGTGCTGGCCGGTGCCGCATCGGCCGTCGCCGGGGCTTCGGCAACGCTGGCCAGTGCGCTTTCATCCAGCGAGGCACTCATCGAACGCAGGCTGGCCGTTCCCGAGCGCGTGCCACCGGCGGTGCGGCGGTCGATCTCGCTGACCTTGCGGTCCAGCGCACCCAGCGCATCGCCGACGTTGCTGTAGGTGGCACCCTGGATCACGTAGTTCGGCGCCACGAACACGCCCTGCATGCCGACGCTCGCGCCGCCCCCCAAGAAGCTGGCGGCATCGCTGAGCGACTGGAACAGCTGGCCGCCATTGATCGCCTGGCGGCTGCCGGCGGCGATGCTGCCGGCACCGACGTTGTCGATGGTGGTGCCCTGGAAGCCGGACAGGGTCAGGCGGTCACGGCTGGCGTCGTCGTAGCCGACCGCACTGGCCGCCGTGGTCTCCACCGTGGCGATGCGCGAATCGAAATCACCGACGCGGGTTTCCACTGCGCCCACGCGCTGGTTGGTGACATTGAGCTGGGAGCCGGTCACCGCGTCGCTGCTGCCGGCAGCAATGCGGCCATCGGCCACGTTGACGATGCGGCGCGTGGCCGGGCCATCGGTGGGGTTGCCACTGCCCACCGACACAACATTGGCATCCAGCGCACGTGCTCCGGCACCGATTGCAACCGAGTTGACGCCGACCGCTCCCGCGCCGGCGCCAACGGCCAGTGCACCGGAGGCAGACACCGTGGCATTGGCACCCAGCGCGATGCTGCGTGCGCCCGCCGCATTGGCCACCGAGCCCATCGCTACCGAATCGGTACCGATGGCGTTCGCGGTTCCCGTGCCATTGGCGCGGAAATATCGGTTGGTGGTGTTGGCGGTGAACGCAACGGCGTCCAGCTGCCCGCGATTCACTGCGTCATTGATTTCGGTACCGTTGGCGACATTGGTGACCTGCCGGTTGTTGACGGCACTGCCGACGGACACGGTATTGGCACGATCGGCCACCGAGCCTCCACCCAGTGCGACACTGCCGGCAGCCGAAGCGTTGGCACTGACACCCACCGCCGTGGCATTCAAACCGGTGGCCTTGCTGCCGTAACCGACCGCAGTACCCAGGCGGCCGCTGGCTTCGGCATAGCTGCCCAGCGCCGAAGCGCCATCGGCCGAGGCACTGGCGCGGAAACCACTGGCCTGCGACTGCGTGCCGGTAGCCGTGGACTGCGCACCGTTGGCCGTGCTGTAGGGCCCCTTGGCCTGGGCCCCGGCGCCAGTGGCGCTGGCGCCGGTTTCGCTGGCGCTGGCGCCGCTGCCCAGCGCAACGCTGTCGACACCACTGGCCTGCGC
>NZ_JASJSI010000056.1:13869-26417 GCF_030237085.1 Stenotrophomonas maltophilia group sp. Smal32 | reverse complement strand
GTGGGTGGACGCCACAGAGATCTGTCAGAGGTCGGAGGGGTGGGGCCGGGCGGGGTATCCGCGCCATGGATGGCGCGGCTAAGCCTACACGGACGTACTTGCGGCGTCCCCGCCCGGCCTCACCCCTCCGGCCCAGCCGATAAACCGCATTTGGCGACCCATCCACGAGGGGCTGCGCCGTTCGCGGGAACACACTACTTCGCCGGCGACATCCACATGTCGATGACCGCGCTGAACACCTCCGTTCCCGCGCGGTCGCGCACGCTCACCGTCACCGGCAACGCATAGCCCTGTGCCGCCGCCATGATCGGCTGCGCCGGTAGCGCCACCGCCTGCAGCGTGCCGCGCGCCTTGGCCAGGTACTGCACCTGCATGCCCTTCGGAATCCAGCGCATGCCCTTCGGCAGTGATGCATCCACCATCAACCCAGCGGTCAGTTCGGCCAGGTTGCACATCGCGATCGCATGCACCGTGCCGATGTGGTTGCGTACCCTGCGGCGGTCGGTCAGCGTGCCCTCGCAGCGGCCGTGTTCCAGGCGGGTGATGCGCGGTGCGATGCTGGCGAAGTAGGGCGCCTTGAAGCACACCGCGCGTGAGAACAGCCAGGTGCCGGCAGGCCAGCGTTGCAGCCGGTGGTAGAGCGAGAGCAGGGGCGTGGACATGGTCTGTATTCCGGTCGTCGGATAGAACGACGGCGGGCCAAGGCCCGCCGTCGAAGGCAACGCGTGTCGCGGGCGATCAGGCCGCCTGCGAATGCGGGTCCTTGTGCTGGCGGTCGTAGTAGCTGGCCGCACGTAGTTCATGGGTGTCGAAGTCGTCCACGGTGATGGTGTCCAGGGTCAGCGTGCGCAGCTCTTCCAGCAGGCTGCGCTCGTCCTGGGTGATCACGCCCTCGGCCACGGCTTCGTCCAGCTGTGCCTTGAAGTCCAGCGCCTCGATGCCCTTGCTCTTCAGCGCCTTCAGGAACTTGCGCTCCACCGGCTCGGCCATGATCGCCTTGCTCAGGTAGCTGTTGATGCGGCCACCCGGGTTGTTCTCGCACGGGGTCAGGAACACGCCACTGGCCAGGCGGTCGCGGGCTTCGTTCGGCGCCATCAGCAGGGCGGCGACGCGGCGGCTCAGGCGGTCGCCCGGGGCCTCGGCACGGCGGCCCAGCGGGAAGATCAGCGCCCACATCAGCCAGCCGATCGGACGGATCGGGAAGTTGCGCAGGGCGGCCGACAGCGATTCCTCGATCTTGTGCACGCTGTCATGGAAGGCCCAGGCCAGCAGCGGCTGGTCGGCCTGCGGTGCGCCTTCATCGTGGTAGCGCTTGAGCATGGCGCTGGTCATGTAGACATGGCTCAGCACATCGCCCAGGCGGCCGGACAGCGATTCCTTGAACTTCAGCTTGCCGCCAAGCGTCATCATCGAGATGTCGGCCATCAGCGCCAGATTGGCCGAATAGCGGTCCAGCTTGCGGAAATAACGGCGGGTGTAGGCATCGCCCGGGGCGGCACCGAAGCGGGCGCCGGTCAGGCCGAACCAGAACGAACGCACGGCATTGGAGAGGCCAAAGCGGATGTGGCCGAACAGGCTGCGGTCGAACTCCTGCAGGCCGGCACGGGTGTCCGGATCCTGCGCCGCCTTCATTTCCTTCAGCACCCACGGGTGGCAGAGGATCGCACCCTGGCCGAAGATCAGCAGGCTGCGGGTCATGATGTTGGCGCCTTCCACGGTGATCGCGATCGGCGCCGCCTGCCAGCTGCGGCCGGCGAAGTTGCGCGGCCCCAGGATGATGCCCTTGCCGCCGATCACGTCCATCATGTCCGAGATCACTTCACGGCTCATGTTGGTGCAGTGGTACTTGGCGATCGCCGACGGCACCGACGGCACGTCGCCGCGGTCCACGGCGGCAGCGGTGGCCTGCGACAGCGCGCTGATCTTGTACGCCTTGCCGCCGATGCGGGCCAGCGCTTCTTCCACGCCCTCGAAGCGGCCGACCGACAGGCCGAACTGCTTGCGGATGCGTGCATAGGCGCCGGTCACGGCAGCACCGGCCTTGGCGCCGCCGCTGGCAGTGGAGGGCAGGGTGATCGAGCGGCCCACGGCCAGGCACTCGTTGAGCATGTTCCAGCCCTTGCCGGCCATGGCAGCGCCACCGATCAGCTGGGTCAGCGGAATGAACACGTCCTTGCCGCGGATCGGGCCGTTCTGGAACGTCGAGTTCAGCGGGAAGTGGCGACGGCCGATTTCAACGCCGGCGGTGTCGCGCGGCAGCAGGCCCAGGGTGATGCCGATGTCGCGGGTATCGCCGATCAGGCCATCCGGGTCGTACATGCGGAACGCCAGGCCGATCAGCGAGGCAACCGGGGCCAGCGTGATGTAGCGCTTGTCGAAGGTCAGCTTGACGCCGAGCACCTGCTCGCCGTTCCACTCGCCCTTGCAGACGATGCCGTAATCAGGAATCGAGGTAGCGTCGGAGCCGGCGAACGGGCCGGTCAGGCCGAAGCAGGGCACTTCGCGGCCATCGGCCAGGCGCGGCAGGTACTGGTCCTTCTGTTCCTGGGTGCCGTAGTGCACCAGCAGTTCACCCGGGCCCAGCGAGTTCGGCACGCCCACGGTGGAGCTGACCACCGAGGACACCGAGGCCAGCTTCTGGATCACCTTGTGGTGGGCCAGCGCGGAGAAGCCCAGGCCGCCGTATTCCTTCGGAATGATCATGCCGAAGAACTTGTTCTTCTTGATGAAGGCCCACAGCTCCGGCGGCAGGTCGGCGTGGACGTGGGTGATTTCCCAGTCGTTGACCATCGTGCACAGCTCTTCGACCGGGCCATCGAGGAAGGCCTGTTCTTCGGCGGTCAGCTGCGGCTTGGGGTAGTTGAGCAGGATGTTCCAGTCCGGATCACCGGTGAACAGCTCGCCCTCGAAGCCGACCGAGCCGGTTTCCAGCGCGATGCGCTCGGTCTGCGACAGCGGCGGCAGCACCTTGCGGAACACCTTCATCATCGGGCCGGTCAGCAGCGGCTTGCGGATGAACGGCAGCAGCAGCGGCACGGCGATGACGGCCAACACGGCGGCAGCCACGATCGTGGCGGTCTGGTTGACGTAGGGGATGAACCAGCAGGCGACCAGCAGGGCCACGCTGATCAGCGTCCAGGTAACCAGCCGCATGCGGTGGTAGGCGACGAACGCGCCTGCCAGCAGCAGGGCGAGGAAGGGAAGAACGATGCTCATGAGCGTGCTCCGGTGACGTGCTCGTTTGTGGCGGACGAAGCCGCAGCATCCGCTGCGGGCAACACGTCCAGATAGTCCAACACAGTAGCGGTAAAGGCGTCGTTGTCATCGCCGGCGACCATGTGCGTGGCCTGCGGCAGCTGTACGTGACGCGCGTGCGGCGCCAACGCCAGGAATTCGGCCACGGTCTGTGGCGTGACCAGGTCGCTGCGGCCGCCGCTGACCAGCAGCAGCGGGCATTTCACCTGGCGTGCGGCCTCGGCCAGCGCATCCTGGTGCTGCTCGCTGTCGCGCGCCAGTTCGGCCACCAGGCGCGGGTCCCAGTGCCAGCGCCAGCGGCCCTGGCCGTCCTCGCGCAGCAGCGCGCGCAGCGACTGCTCGGATTTGCGCGGACGGTGCGGCATGTAGGCCGAGATCACATCGGCGGCCTGGGTGAGCGAGGCGAAGCCGTCGGGATGGGCGGTCATGAAGGCCAGGATGCGTTCAACACCGGCGGTATCCCAGCGCGGGGTGATGTCCACCAGCACCATCGCCGAGAACAGGCCCGGCCAGCGCGATTCGGCCAGCAGGCCGAACAGGCCACCCATCGAGGCTGCGACCAGCACCGGCGGGCGCGGCTGTTCCCCGGCCAGCACGATGAGGTCATCAGCGAACTGTTCGCCGTGATAGGGCAGTTCGGCGGCATTCCAGTCCGAATCGCCGTGGCCACGAGCGTCGTAGGCCAATGTCTGCAGTCCCGCCGCAGACAGGGCCCGCGCGGTGGCGTTCCAGGCATGCCGGGTCTGGCCGAAGCCATGCGCGAACAGCACCCGGCCACGGCGGCCATGGTCGCTGGCAGTCGCAGCCAGGCGCGCGCCATGGGCGGCCTCCAGGCGAAGATCATGGAACGCAGCGGGAGTAGGGGACGTAACCATACTTGCTAGTATGGAGCGCTTGTGAGGGAAGTCAATACTGCACGGTATGGTGCGCTGCGGCAGGTGCCCAGGCGGGCGCCGCGACGGTTTCGGCCGCAACCGCGTACTGCAACGAACCCCGGCGTATGGTTAAATCAGCCCATGAATCAACCTGACGCTTCCGCCGGCGAACCGCGCGCCGGCCGCAACAGCCGCCTGAGTGCCGAAGACTGGGCCCAGGCAGCTCTCGATCTGATTGCTGAACAAGGTGTGGGTGCCGTCGCGGTGGAACCGTTGGCGCGGCGCCTGGGTGTGACCAAGGGCAGTTTCTACTGGCACTTCCCGTCGCGTGATGCGCTGCTGCAGGCGGCGCTGGAACGCTGGGAACTGTTCGAACAGGAACAGGTGTTCGGCAGCCTGGAGGATGTGCCGGATCCGCGCGTGCGCCTGCGCCAGTTGTTCCAGATGGTGGCGCACGAAGTGCAGCCGCACATCATCTACAGCGAACTGCTGAAGGCGCTGGACCACCCGATGGTGCGCCCGGTGATCGACCGCGTGTCGCAGCGCCGGCTCGACTACCTGGTTGCTTCGTTCCGCCAGGCCGGGCTCAGCTCCACCGATGCACGGCATCGCGCACGCCTGGCCTATGCAGCCTACGTTGGCTTCCTGCAGCTTTCGCTGCAGCTGCAGCAACCCAAGCAGGCCCGCGAGGATTTCGAGGCCTATGTCGAGCATCTGATCGAGACGCTCATTCCCAGCTGAATGGGAAAACGGCGCCCTGCAAGTGCCGAATGCGCCTTGCAGGGCGACCTCAATGCGCCAACGTATGTCGTAGTGAGACTGGTTTCACGCGATTTGGGCGTTTTCTTAACGACTCTTTAATTCCAGATCAAGTGTGGCTACTATCGGGTCACCAGCCGTTTTTTGTGCCTCCCTTTTGGGGTACGTCGGTTGGACTCAGCACACAACCCAAGATCCATGGAGAGAGAGCCCATGAAGTTGAACAGCAACAAGCTGCGCGATGCAGTGTGCGTTGCGCTGGCCGCCAGCGCCGCATCCGTTGCCGGCACCGGTGTGGCGTCTGCCCAGACCGCCACCAACCTGGACCGCATTGAAGTCACCGGTTCGCGCATCCGTACCGTCGACGTCGAAACTGCCCAGCCGGTCCTGACCCTCAGCCGCGCCGACATCGAGAAGCAGGGCTTCTCGTCGGTCGCTGACATCCTGCAGAACATCAGCGCCGTGGGTACGCCGCCGATCAGCCGTGCCCAGCCGCTGTCCTCGGGCGAAGCCGTCGGCGGCACCTACATCAGCCTGCGCGACCTGGGTGCCACCCGCACCCTGGTGCTGCTCAACGGCAAGCGCCTGGGCATCACCACCGGTGGCCTGCAGGACATCTCGACCGTGCCGGTCTCGGCCATCGAGCGCATCGAAGTGCTGAAGGACGGCGCTTCGTCGATCTACGGTTCCGATGCCATCGCCGGCGTCATCAACATCATCACCCGTACCAACTTCGAAGGCGCCACCGGCAGCGTCTACTACGGCCAGTACAGTGAAGGCGACGGTGCCACCCGCACCATGGACTTCACCATGGGCGTGAAGGGTGAGCGCGGTTCGCTGACCATCGGTGCCGAGTACGCCAAGGAAGACAAGGTGCGGGCGGCGGATCGTCCGTACGGTGCGTTCCCGCGCAGCGCCAACCACCCGGACTTCGGCTGGACCACCGTCGGCGAGTTCGGCGGTTTCGTCAGCCGTCCGGCCGATGGCCTGCCGGGCGTCACCTATCCGGCCGCCAGTGCATCCAACCCGAACCGCGAAGTGCGCGTGATCCTGCGTGAGGGTGGCAACGCGAGCAACAAGGCCGACTACATCGCGCAGAACGTCAACAGCTTCTCCACCCAGGACAAGACCAACACCAACCTGCAGACCGACCTGCGTACCCCGCAGGAGCGCCGTGCGGTGTTCGTCGATGGCATCTACGACCTGACCGACAACGTGCGCCTGCGCACCAACATGCTGTACAGCTTCCGCGATTCGAACCGCCAGATCGCCGGCTATCCGTACGGCGCACTGGCCTTCGGTTCGCCGATTTCGGCCAGAAGTGTGTTCAATCCGCTGGGTGCTGACATCGCCAACTGGTGGCGTCGTACTTCGGAAGTACCGCGCAACACCCGCGCCGAGCTGACCACCTTCCGCTTCAGCGGCGGCCTGGAAGGCAGCTTCGAGTTCTCCGACCGCCTGTTCGACTGGGATGTCGGCTACCTGTACAACAACAACAAGCTGGTCCAGACCAGCACCGGCGACCTCAACCTGACCGCGCTGCGTGCGGCCGTGGGTCCGTCGTTCATCAACAGCAGCGGCGTGGCGCAGTGCGGTACCGTGGCCAACCCGATCGGGTTGAACCAGTGCGTGCCGTACAACCCGTTCCTGCATGCCGGCATCCAGAGCAACGGTGCCAATGGCGCATTGACCGGCAATACCGCCCTGCAGAACCTGCTGTTCCCGTCTGCGCACTCCACCGCCGAGACCACCACCAAGGTCGTCACCGCCAACCTCGCCGGCAGCCTGTTCACCCTGCCGGCCGGCGACCTGGGCTTCGCCGTGGGTATCGAACACCGCAAGGAAACGGGCAGCTTCAGCCCGGACGCGCTGGTGCAGTCGGGCAACACCTCCGGCCTGGCCAACTTCCCGACCGGTGGTGGCTACAAGGTTGACGAAGTCTATGCCGAGTTCAACGTGCCGATCCTGGCCGACCTGCCGGGCGCCCGCGAGCTGAGCCTCAACGCGGCCACCCGTCATTCGGACTACGACACCTTCGGCACGACGCTGAACAGCAAGTTCGGCTTCAAGTGGAAGCCGATCGACTCGCTGCTCATCCGCGGTACCTGGGCGGAAGGCTTCCGTGCCCCGACCATCGCCGACCTGTACAGCGGCGGTTCGCAGTCGTTCGACTTCTTCACCGATCCGTGCGATTCGGTCTACGGTGCAGCGCGCACCAACGCTGCGGTGCGTGCCCGTTGCGCCGCTGCACTGCCGGCCGGCGTCAACGTCAACAACTTCCGCCAGCAGCAGCAGGGCTTCACCCCGACCACCGCTGCATCGTCGCAGACCCCGCTGGCCTTCGTCTCCGGTTCCAACGACCAGCTGACCCCGGAAACCTCGACGTCCAAGACCCTGGGCTTCGTCTGGAGCCCGGGTTTCATCCAGAACTTCAACATGTCGCTGGACTGGTGGGAAATCCGCGTCGAGAACACCATCATCTCGGACACGGCCAACCTGATCCTCAACGACTGCTACATCAACGACATCGCGGCACGCTGCTCGGCGTTCACGCGTGATCCGGTGACCGGCATCGTCAACAACCTCAAGCGCACCGGCATCAACGCCGGCTACCGCGAGGTGGAAGGCTTCGACCTGGATGTCAGCTACCGCCTGCCGACCGATCGTTTCGGCAACTTCAGCGCGCAGTGGACCAGCACCTACACCTCGCGTGACGACCTGGTCACCACCAAGAACCCGGTCACCCACCCGAATCCCCGCACCGGCGTGGGCTGGGCGGGCGGCGCCTTCCGCGTGCGTTCGAACCTGAACCTGGGTTGGGAAATGGGTGACTTCGGTGCCAGCTGGACCGTCCGTTACTTCTCCGGCATGAAGGAATCGTGCCTGAGCGCCGTGACGTTCCCGGAAGAGTGCAACCTGCCGAACTACGCTTCGCCGAACAACCAGGGCGTGGCGGTGGGCAGCGCGACCAACCAGCGTGGCGCGACCGTGTTCAACGACGTCCAGCTGCGCTGGAACGCACCGTGGAATGCGACCGTGGCCGTGGGTGCCAACAACGTGTTCGGCCGCGTGGGCCCGACCATGTACAGCCAGCCGAGCGCGAACGTCTCCTACTACGGTGGCTTCGACATCGGTCGCTTCCTGTACATGAAGTACACCCAGCGCTTCTGATCGCGGCGTAATCCGTACGTGTGACATGGCCACGCCCCGAAAGGGGCGTGGCTTTTTTCATGGGCGCGAAGGCGATGCATGGTTGGGGTGCGGCCGGAAGCTGCACGCAGCACAATGCCGGTGTCGGTGGCACCACGGAAAAAGAAAAGGTGTTCGGCAGCGTTGCCGCTGCGACGAAGCCAGGGCCTTTAGAGGTCCTGCTCGTAACGGACGTAGGGCACGGTGCCGTCGTCGTTGCTTTCGTTGCGCGGCGAGAACGGATTCTTGCCGCGGCTGATCACGTTCTCGGCGCCCACGGTGAGCTGGCCGGACCACGGTGTGCGCCAAGTCAGGCCGATGCCCAGGCCTTCCCACTTGCCGGGCTTGCCCGGCACATCGATGACGCGGCCAATGATGCTGCCGGTGAAATTGCCGTAGCCGGCGCCGATGCTCAGGCTCTTGCTGTCCCAGCGGTCGGCGATGGCCGGCGAAGCATCGGCCAGCGGTACCAGGCGAGCCTTGGCGTAGGTGCCGGCGATGGAAACGAAGCCTTCGCGGCCGATGTTCTTCTGCGCGAACACGGTCAGGTCATTCTGCTCGGCACGCAGCGAAGGGGTCTTGTTCGGGCCTGCCAGCCACGCCGGCAGGGTTTCACGGCCGGTTCCGGCGGTGATGCCGAGGCGGCTGCTGCCACGGTTCAAGGCGGCGGTGCCGGTGAAGCGCCGGCTGTTGAGGTCGTCCTCGTCGCCGAGGCTGGCCAGCATGCAGTGACTGGCCAGACCGCTCATGCTGGTCCCGCTGCTGCTGCAGAGCAGGCCCAACGAATCGCCAGAAGACAGGCCAAAGGCTGCATCCAGCGAGTTGCGGCCGAAATGCCAGCGCGCCCCGGCCGCCTGTTCACCGGTCGGCTCCAGGTACAGCAGGGCCTCGACCTTGCCGCTGCCCTTGTTCCATACCGGCAGCACGGTGCGGGTATCCTTGCTCTGCGCATGCACGCCCGTGATCGCGCCAAGGGCGATCATCATGGCCAGCGGTAGACGCAGGAAGGTACGCATCGAACCAGTTCAGACAGGAAAGGGCAACGGAAGTTCCCGCAGATACGGGAACTTGATCGTAGGGTGTTTATGAATTCTTAACAAGCCTTGATCCCCCCAGATGCAAGACAAGCTGTTTTATTGAAGCCGTTCAGGTGCCGGCACCGTCCCCTCGGCACCGTGGAACAGTATGCCGAACTCCGTCAACGGAAAGTGATACTCCCGCCCGCAGAATTCGCAACGCACCTCGACGGCGCCGGTGTCTTCGGCGGCGGCGCGGGCCTCGTCCTCACCCAGCGACTGCAGCATCGACGCGACCCGCTCACGCGAGCACGAACACGCGAAGGACAGCGGCTTTTCGCCCATCAGCGCCGGCTTCTCCTCGTGGAACAGGCGGTGCAGCAGCTGCTCGGCCGGGGTGGCCAGCAGTTCGGCCTTGCCCAGGGTCTCGAACAGGGCGCTGGCGCGCGCCCAGCCGTCCTCGTCGCCTTCGTCGCCCGGCAGCTTCTGCAGCAGCAGGCCGGCGGCGCCATTGCGGTCGGCGGCCAGCAGCAGGCGGGTCGGCAGCTGCTCGGACTGGCGGAAGTAGTCCTCGAAGGCTTCGTCCAGCTCCGGTGCGGTCAGTCCGACCAGGCTCTGGTAACGCTGTGGTTCACGCGGGTCCAGGCCCGGGTTCTCGATGGTGATCGCGAGCAGGGCGTCATCGCCAAGGCTGGACAGGTCGCGCGGCGCATCGGCGCCTTCGCTGAGCTGGGCGATGCCGCGCAGGGTACCGGCGGCGGTGCATTCGGCGAACAGGGTGCGCAGGGCGGTGCTGCTGCGCAGCTGGATCGACAGGCGCCCATCGATCTTGGTGTGGCCGGTGAACAGCGCCGAAGCCACGCAGGCTTCGCCCAGCAGCTCGGCAGCGGTATCCGGGTACTCGGCGTGGGACAGGATTTCCTGCCAGGTGGCCTGCAGGCGCACGTGGACGCCACGGACGCCAGCGTCGGGGAGCAGGAAGCGGATCAGGGAATCGGGGTTGGCGGTCATCGGCTCACATCGCGCGTAAACGGGGGCGGTTGCCGGATAATGCGCCGACAACCAGATAGAAGAAGGATGCACCAGTAATGGGGGCAGGGGGAGAGCAGCACAAGGTGGAAGCCGTGGCAGAAGGCCCGCGCCGCAGGCGCTGGCGCTGGAAACGGCTGCTGTGGCTGCCGGTACTGCTGGCCGCCTTCAGCTGCCTGCAGGTCCTGGTGCTGCGGTTCATCGACCCGCCGGTGTCCACGGTGATGCTGTGGCGCTACGGCGAGGCGCTGTGCGAGGCGGACTGGTCCTATCGCCTGCATTACCAGTGGCGCGATCTGGACCAGATGGCGCCGAGCCTGCCGATCTCGCTGGTGGCGGCGGAGGACCAGCGCTTCCCCGACCACAACGGCTTCGACCTGCAGGCCATCGAGAAGGCCCGTGACCACAATGCCAAGGGCGGGCGCCTGCGCGGTGCCAGCACGATCAGCCAGCAGGTGGCCAAGAACCTGTTCCTGTGGCAGGGCCGCAGCTGGGTGCGCAAGGGCCTGGAGGTCTGGTACACGGTGCTGATCGAAGCGCTGTGGCCGAAGGAACGCATCCTGGAGATGTACGCCAACATTGCCGAGTTCGGCGACGGTGTCTATGGCGCGCAAGCGGCAGCGCAGACGTTCTGGGGCAAGGATGCGGCGCGGCTGAGCCCGGCCGAGAGCGCGCGGCTGGCAGCGGTGCTGCCGGCGCCACGGCGCTACAACGCCGCAAAGCCAGGGCCGTACGTGCAGCGGCGCGCCGCCTGGATCCAGCGCCAGGCACGGCAGCTGGGTGGGGCCGCGTACCTGTCGGACGAGTGAGCGCGCGCCGCCTGATCTGTGGGCGGCGGCAACGTACAATCCGGGCATGACCCGCGAACGGCTCACTTTCGTCATCGCCGCCTACAACGAGGCACTGGCACTGCCGTTGCTGCATCCGCGGTTGTGCGCGGTGCTCGATGTGCTGCCCGACATCGACGGCCACATCCTGTACGTGGACGACGGCAGCCATGATGGGACCTGGGAGGTGATCGCCCGCCTGGCCCAGGCCGACGCGCGGGTCTCCGCGCTGAAGCTGTCGCGCAATTTCGGCAAGGAAGCGGCATTGACCGCTGGCCTGGACCTGGTGCGCGAAGGTGCGGCGATGATCCTCGACGCCGACGGCCAGGATCCGCCCGAACTGCTGCCGCAGTTCGTCGCGCGCTGGCGCGAGGGCCATGACAATGTCTATGGCACGCGGCTGGCGCGCGATGGCGAGGCCTGGATCAAGCGTGCCACGGCGGCGATCTTCTACCGCGTGATGGGGCGCCTGTCGCGTACGCCGATCCCGGCTGACACCGGGGATTTCCGCCTGCTGTCTCCGCGCGCGCTGAGTGCGCTGCGCGAGATGCGTGAGCGCCATCGTTTCATGAAGGGGCTTTTCAGCTGGGTGGGCTTCAAGCGCGTGGCGGTGCCCTATCACCGCCAGGCACGCGTGGCCGGCACCAGCAAGTTCAGCCTGTGGCGGCTGTGGAACTTCGCCCTGGAAGGCATTACCGGGTTCTCGACCGTGCCGCTGCGTGCGGCGACCTACCTGGGGCTGGCAACCGCGGCGGTGGCCTTCGTGTTCGGCCTGTGGGTAATCGTAAAGGCGGCTCTGTATGGCGACCGGGTGGCGGGCTGGCCGACGATGATGGCGGTCATCCTGTTCCTGGGCGGGGTGCAGCTGATCGCGCTGGGCCTGATCGGCGAGTACCTGGGGCGGCTGTACGAAGAGTCCAAGCAGCGGCCGTTGTACCTGGTTGACGCGTGGCTAGCATCGTCCGTGGCAGACTCGGCCCTGCAACCCACCCTCGGAGGGCAGGCGGATGACCACGGTACGGCAACTGTTGGACGGCAAGTCTCCTGAAGTACATGCGGTCGCGCCGGATGCGGCGGTGATCGATGCGATCCGGTTGATGGCGGAAAAGGGCATCGGTGCGGTGCTGGTGATGGACGGCCCGAGGCTGGTCGGCATCCTGTCCGAGCGCGATTACGCGCGCAAGATCGTGCTGCGTGATCGTTCTTCGCGCGATACGGCTGTGGCGGAGATCATGACGGCACAGGTGGTGACGGTGTCGCCGGGCGAGCAGGTGGAGCATTGCCTGCAGCTGGTGACCGACTACCGCATCCGCCACCTGCCGGTGGTGGAGGGCGCGCAGGTGCTGGGGGTGATCTCCATCGGTGACCTGGTGAAGTCGGTGATCGATGCGCAGCGGCGCGAGCTGGATCAGCTGCAGCAGTACATCGTTGCCGGGTGAGGTGTTCGCTGGCGGGCCTGCGGCCCGCCGGCCCGCTTTTCGAAGCCAGAGCCAGAGCCAGAGCCAGAGCCAGAGCTGAGAGCAGCGCCTTCCTGATATGTCGGGAGGCGGAGGGCATGGGCGTGCAGGACACGCCGCAAGTACGTCCCTGTAGGCTTG
>NZ_JASJSI010000056.1:0-13859 GCF_030237085.1 Stenotrophomonas maltophilia group sp. Smal32 | reverse complement strand
GGCCACCCCCGCCGAAAGGCCGGCCGTGGGGGGGGGGGGCCCCCCGCCCGGCCCCCCCCGGGGCGGCCCCCCCCCCCCCCGCCGCCTCTGGACACATTTCTGCGAGCGCGGTGCGTACATGCGCGGTGCCTCGCCCTTGGTAGCTGCCAACCTTGGTTGGCAACAGCTTTTGACTTTGCTTTTTTCTTTTGACTTTGAATTTCCGCTCTCGTTCCGCGCGCGCGGGAAACTGTCCGGAGCCGGAGCAAGGCGGCAGGCAGGACCGTGAGGCGCATGGATGCGCCGACCGAGCCTACAGGGACGTATTTACGGCGTGTCCTGCCTGTCGCCTTGCTCCGGCTCTATGCGCGGAAAAAGAGGCGCCGCGAACAACGCTGTAACCCTACTTCGCATACTGCCCACCGCAGTCGGCATCCTTCCCCGGCCCCAGTTCGATCGTCGCCAGCAGCGCCGCCGGCGGGGCAATGCTGCCCAGCGCCAGTGCCACGGCGCCTCGAATGCCCAGCGCCTTGAAGTCCGGGCGGAACGACGGGTCCTTGAACGTGCCCGTGATGTGCAGCGGCGAGCGCAGCACCAGGATGCTCTTGTCCTTCGGGCGTGGCTTCAGCAGCAGGTCCATGGTCTCGTCGCGCAGGCTGACCGTGCCTTCGCCGATGAGGATCGTATCGGTGGTATCCACCGCCAGTGCCTGGCTGGTCATCAGGCCGTCGCGCACGCCGAAGTCGGCGAAGGCGCAGCGCAGGGGAATCTGCTTGTCGCCGGTCACCAGGAATTTCAGTGATTCGGTGATGTCCAGCCCAGCCAGTTCCATCACCAGGTTGCCGACATGGCCGCGGCCCATCGCCAGGCCGACCTTGCCGCTGCTGCTGCCCAGCATCGCGGCGATCGAGTTGCCGCGTCCGCTCAGGTCCACTTCGCCACCGATGCCGCCCTTGGCCTGCTCGGCCAGCTTCGCATCGGGGAACAGCTGGCCCAGCTGCACGCCGCGCACGCTGGCTTTCAGCGCGGTGCGGATCTGCGGTTGGCGGGCATCCATGCGGATCGTGCTGCGGATGTCACCACCAGCCACGCCGAAGTTCAGCGGGTCCAGCCGCAGCACGCCGTCATCGAGCAGCAGGTGCGCGTCCATGTCGTCCAGCGGCAACGAGGGTGCGTTGATACGGTGCGCCTTCCAGCGCACGTCGGCATCCATCGCGCGCAGCTTGCCCAGGTTGTAGGGCGTGTCGGGCAATACCCGGCGGCTGGCGGCGGCACGGGCGGCCTGTGCCTTCTGTTCCGCATTCGCGGTTTCGCCGCCGCCGGTCTTCGGTGGCGCGCCGACGAAGCCGGCCAGGTCATCGAAGTCCAGGCGCTTGGATTCCAGTGTTGCGGTCAGCCGTGGACGGTCGCGTCCCACCTCGAACTGCAGGTTGCCACCGAGGTCGCTGTCGCCGACCTTGCCGGTGAAGCTGTCGTAGCGCCAGACGTTGTGGTCGCGCTTCAGCCGTCCGTCCAATGCATAGGGCGGTGAGGGCGGGATGGCGATGCCGAGCAGCGGGTAGAGATCGGCCAGGTCCTGGCCACTGAGCGCGAACTGCAGGTCGAACACCCGCAGCTGGAACGGATTGGTCAGCGTGCCACTGGCCACCGCGCGGGTAGCGCCGGCGCGACCGTCGAGGTGGATGCGGAACGGATGGTCGCTGTCGGTCAGCTCCAGCGGTGATTCGGTTCCGCCCTGCAGGGTGAACGGGTTGCCCTGCCAATGGCCCTTGCCCTGCACCAGCAGCGGCGGCGAGGCATCGGCCTGTTTCGGTTGGCCGCTGCGCACGCCCACTCGGATGTCGGTGCGGCCCATTGCGTCGAGGAACTGCAGCCGGCCGTCGTCGATGCGCAGGCGCTTGAGCTGCGGGCTTGTCCCGCCGCTACTGTCGCCCAGGAAATCCCAGTTGCCCGGCTTGCCCTTGCGCGGGGCGGTTTCCAGCAGCACGTCCGGTCGGGTCAGGCGCACTTCCGGCAGCTGCACGCTGCCGCGCAGCAGGGGCCACACCCGCACGTCGATCTCGACGCGGTCAGCCGTGGCCATGTTCGGCTGCTTCGCCCAGCCGGCATTGGCGAAGGTGATGGCATCGGCACGGATGGTGCTGGTGCGGCCGAGGTCGACATCCAGATGCCCGATGTGCAGTGCACGACCGGTGCGTGCCTGCACCGCGCGCTCGACCGGACCCTTGAACCAGTTCCAGTCCCACAGCGCGATCAGCACCAGGATCACCGCCAGCAGGAAGACCAGGACCGTCAGCCAGCGCCGGCCGCGCGGGCCAGGTCTGCGGAGGCGCCAGCGGGGAGCGCGCGTTGTGGCAGGGGAAGCGGCATCATTCACGCCGCCATGGTTGCCCCCTCATCGTGGACGGGGCGCGAAGCGTCCATGTGCATCATGTGCACATGCGGCGCGCTGGTTCGTGTTACAGCACCTGCATGGTCACCGCGACGAAGTGGCAGACGCTGCCGCCGATCACGAACAGGTGCCAGATCGCGTGCGAATAGGGGATCGATTCGCGGTGGTAGAAGTAGGTGCCCAGCGTGTACGACAGGCCGCCGGCCAGCAGCCAGCCCAGGGTCCAGCCGTCGATCGAGGCCAGCATCGGCTTGATCGCAACGATCACCAGCCAGCCCATGGCGATGTAGATGCCGGTGGAAAGCGCCTTGAAGCGGCCAGTGTAGAACAGCTTGAACACCACCCCGGCCAGGGCCAGGGTCCAGATCGCGGCGAACAGGCCCCAACCCCACGGGCCACGCAGGCCGATCAGGGTGAACGGGGTATAGGTGCCGGCGATCAATACGTAGATCGCGCAGTGGTCGAACACCTTCAGGCGGCCCTTGGCGACCGGGTGCTGGATGGCGTGGTACAGAGTGGAGGCGGTGTACAGCAGCAGAAGCGCAATGCCGAATACGATCGCGCCGGCCAGCTGCCAGCCATCGCTGTAGATGGCGGCGAGGGTGATCAGTACTGCACCGGCGCCCAGGGCGAGCACGGCACCGAGGCCGTGGGTCAGGGCGCTGGCGATTTCTTCGCGGATCGAAGCAACGGAAGTCGTGGACATGGCGTAGGCATCGTTCGCGGGGAGGGGGACCCGCACCCCCCTATCATCGCCGCGATGGGCGGCATCTGCACGCCTGTCACCGTATGGTCGATGAATCCCCGGGTTGCACGGATGAACCGGCGACGGGTGCTGGGGTCAGAGCCCTTTCCTGCGGAAAGGGATCCGACCCCGGGGCATCAGCCTGCCGAAACGGTATGCGCCGCTTCGCGGGTGGCCGAGAAACGCACGTCCGGCGAGCGTTCCTGCGCCAGCTGCAGGTTGACCCGTGTCGGTGCCAGGTAGACCAGATGGCCGGCCGCATCCAGTGCCAGGTTCAGCGCATTCTTCTCGCGGAACTCTTCCAGCTTCTTCTCGTTGCTGCAGTGGACCCAACGCGCGGTGGTCACGCTGACCGGCTCGAAGGTGGCTTCCACGCCGTACTCGTCCTTCAGGCGATAGGCCGCCACGTCGAACTGCAGCACGCCGACGGCACCGAGGATCAGGTCGTTGCTGGTCAGCGGGCGGAAGAACTGGGTGGCGCCCTCTTCGGACAGCTGGGCCAGGCCCTTCTGCAGCTGCTTGAGCTTGAGCGGATCGCGCAGGCGCGCGCGGCGGAACAGTTCCGGGGCGAAGTTCGGAATACCGGTGAAGGTGACCGCTTCGCCTTCGGTGAAGGTATCGCCGATGGAAATGGTGCCGTGGTTGTGGATGCCGATCACATCGCCCGGCCACGCTTCGGCGGCGATTTCACGATCGCTGGCCATGAAGGTCAGGGCGTTGGCCAGCTTCATTTCCTTGCCGGTACGCACGTGGAAGGTCTTCATGCCTGCGCTGAAACGGCCGGAGCAGACGCGCATGAACGCCACGCGGTCACGGTGCTGCGGGTCCATGTTGGCCTGGATCTTGAACACGAAGCCGGTCAGCTTGTTCTCTTCCGGGGCAATCTCGCGGCCGGTGGTGGAGCGTGCCTGCGGCGACGGCGCATGCTCGACGAAGAAGTCCAGCAGCGGCTGCACGCCGAAGTTGTTCACGCCCGAGCCGAAGAACACCGGGGTCTGCTTGCCGGCGCGGTAGGCGTCCAGGTCGAACGGGTGGCTGGCGCCCTGCACCAGTTCCAGTTCGTCGCGCAGGTCGGCCAGCATCTGTGCACCGATCTTCTCGGCCAGGCCGGGTGCATCGATGGACGGGAAGATGGTCGAGTCCTGGCGGGTGAAGTTGCGGCCCGGCTCGTACAGGTGCACTTCCCCGGTCAGCAGGTGAACCACGCCCTTCAGGCGCTGGCCCATGCCGATCGGCCAGGTGACCGGGGCGCACTGGATGCCCAGCACGGTTTCCACTTCATCCAGCAGCTCGATCGGGTCCTTGCCCTCGCGGTCGAGCTTGTTGATGAAGGTCATGATCGGGGTGTCGCGCAGGCGGCAGACTTCCATCAGCTTGATGGTGCGCTCTTCCACGCCCTTGGCCACGTCGATCACCATCAGCGCCGAGTCCACCGCGGTCAGCACGCGGTAGGTGTCCTCGCCGAAGTCGGCGTGGCCGGGGGTGTCGAGCAGGTTGACGATCTTGCCTTCGTACGGGAACTGCATCACCGAGGAGGTGACCGAGATGCCGCGCTCCTTTTCCAGCGCCATCCAGTCGGACGTTGCGTGGCGGGCGGCCTTGCGGCCCTTGACCGAACCGGCCATCTGGATCGCGCCTCCGAACAGCAGCAGCTTTTCGGTCAGCGTGGTCTTGCCGGCGTCAGGGTGGGAGATGATGGCGAAGGTGCGGCGACGCGACGCTTCGTTGGCGACTTCGGACATGGCAGTGGCGCCCGCCCGGGGCGCTTTTCAAAGAGATAAGCGCCCGATTATACCGGCCGGGGCCGGTCAGCGCCCGGTGCCGCCGTCGGCCTCGCCCTGGCGGGCGAACTGCAGCTGGCCTTGCTCGGTGAAGATGCGCGCCGGCACCGAGCGCAGGCCCATGCCGCGGTTGACCTGTACCACGAAGTGCAGGTGCGGGGCGCTGCTGTAGCCACTGTTGCCGGACAGGCCGAGGGGTTGCCCGGCTCCCACTGCCTGGCCACGGCGCACGCGCATGCCGCCCGCCTGCAGGTGGCCATACAGGGCCATGCTGCCGTCGCTGTGCAGCACGCGGATGAAGTTGGCGCGGCCGCCATCGCGTTCGCGGTCCTGGCCGTTGCTACGGAAGCCATCCTGGATCTGCATCACCGTGCCCTCGCGTGCGGCCAGCACCAACGTGCCTTCAGGCAGCGCGAAGTCGACCGCATCGCGGTTTTCCTCGTCATCGTGGCTGAACCGGCCCTGCGGCGCCTGGCCCACGCGCGGGCGCGCATCATCGAAGGGCAGGCGGTAGGCCACATCCTCGGCCTGTGCAGCGGGGTTGCCCGGCACCGATTGCAGGCGCAGGTCCAGCATCCGGCCGTTGACCGGCGCGGGGAGGTGGCTGACCACCAGGCTGCTGTCGCCCTGTATCAGTGACTGCACCGGCAGGCCGTCGACCGGGTGCCCGGGGGCCGCGCGCAGTTCGATCTGCAACGGGCCGGCCAGGGTGTTGTCGATGCGTGCCTGCCATTGCTCGCCGATCGGCTGCAGGCGCAGCTGGGCCATCGGAAGGGCCTCCTTCGCGGCCCCTGTCCTCGCGTCGGCGCTGGCGGTGGTGGGCGCCTTCGGCAGCATCCCCCAGCCCTGGCGCCAGTCGCTGGCGCCGGCGGAGGCACTGGCCAGCAGCGGCAGGAGCAGGCAGGTCAAGGGCAGGCGTGGCATCAGCGGATTCAGAAAAATGGACCGCCGGGACTGTACCCGATCCTGAACGGAGCGACCGCGACGCCTCTCGCATACTGAGGATGAAAATATTCATCGCTTTATCCGCATGAAGGGATTGACAGTGCCCGAAAGGGCTGGCATCGTGGCGTCACCATCGAGACCGGCAGAGGGACAGGCCCTTTGAAGCCGGGGCAGCCCGCGGATGCGAAAGCGTCTGCGTAGGTGCCAAATCCTGCGGGGACCGTGGCGTCCACCGAAAGATGGTTCGAACCATGCACCGCACGTGCATCTCGAACGCGAGCCCCGCGAAGGCTCGATGGCCGATTCCCCAACCGGATCCCGCCATGAGCTTCGCTGCCAGTACCGCCGTTCGCCCCGAACCCTTTGTCCCCGTCAGCGTGCCGGTCGAAGACCGCGTGCATGCCGAGCGCGGTGAGTTCGCCGCGGTGCTGTCGATGCGTCATGCCGGCCCCAGCCCGGTGCGCCTGCGCTATGAGTGGGTCGGCCCGGCCAACGCGCCGGTGGTAGTGCTGGCCGGCGGCATTTCCGCGCATCGCCATGTGGCCTCCAACCCGCAGTTCAGCGAGAAGGGCTGGGCCGAAGAACTGGTCGGCAGTGGTCGCACGCTGGATCCGCAGCAGCTGCGGGTGCTGGCGTTCGACTTCATCGGGGCTGATGGTGCGCTGGACGTGCCGATCGATACCGCCGACCAGGCCGATGCGTTGGCGCTGCTGCTGGATCATCTGGGTATCCGCACGCTGAGGGCCTTCGTCGGCTACTCGTATGGCGCGCTGGTCGGCCAGCAGTTCGCGATCCGCCATCGTGCCCGCGTGCGCCAGCTGGTGCTGGCCAGCGGTGCGCATCGCCCGCACCCGTATGCCGCCGCCTGGCGCGCGTTGCAGCGCCGTGCCGTCGCCCTCGGCCAACTGCAGTGCGGCGAAGACCACGGCCTGGCGCTGGCCCGGCAGTTCGCCATGCTCAGCTACCGCACCCCGGAAGAATTCGGCGAGCGCTTCGACGCCGCGCCCGAAGTGATCAACGGCCGCGTGCGCGTCGCCGCCGAAGACTACCTGGATGCTGCCGGCGCGCAGTACGTCGCGCGCACACCGGTGACCGCCTACCTGCGCCTGTCCGAATCGATCGACCTGCACCGCGTCGACCCCGCCGCCATCCTGCCGCCGACCGTGGTGGTGGCCGTGGAAGGTGACCGCCTGGTACCGCTGGCCGACCTGGTCGGCCTGGTCGAGGGGCTGGGGCCGCGCGGCAGCCTGCGCGTGCTGCGCTCGCCCTACGGCCACGACGCCTTCCTCAAAGAAACCGATCGCATCGACGCGATCCTCGCCACCGCCTTCCGCACCTCTGGAGAGTCCGCATGAGCCTGCACGCCAACGAGCCGTCCTGTAGCCGCACCACTGCCGCCGTCCGTGCCGGCATCGATCGCGACACCGCGCATGGCGCGGTCACGCCGCCGATCGTGCTGTCGTCGAACTTCAGCTTTGAAGGCTTCGGCAACAAGCGCCAGTACGACTACACGCGCAGTGGCAACCCGACCCGCGACCTGCTGGGGGAAGCGCTGGCCGAGCTGGAAGGCGGCGCGGGCGGCGTGATCACCGCCACCGGCATGGGCGCGATCAACCTGGTGCTGAACGCACTGCTGCAGCCAGGTGACACCCTGGTGGTGCCGCACGATGCATACGGCGGCAGCTGGCGCCTGTTCAATGCGCTGGCAAAGAAGGGGCACTTCGAACTGGTCACCGCCGACCTGACCGATCCACGCGCGCTGGCGCAGGCGCTGGCCACCCAGCCGAAGCTGGTGCTGGTGGAAACCCCGTCCAATCCGCTGCTGCGCATCACCGACCTGCGCTTCGTCATCGATGCCGCGCACAAGGCAGGTGCTCTGGTTGTGGTCGACAACACCTTCCTGTCGCCGGCCCTGCAGCAACCGCTGTCGTTCGGTGCGGACCTGGTACTGCACTCCACCACCAAGTACATCAATGGCCACAGCGATGTGGTGGGCGGCGCGGTGGTTGCGCGCGATCCGGAACTGCACGAGCAGCTGGTGTGGTGGGGCAACGCGCTGGGCCTGACTGGTTCGCCGTTCGATGCCTTCCTGACCCTGCGCGGCCTGCGCACGCTGGATGCGCGCCTGCGCGTGCACCAGGAGAACGCCACTTCGATCGTGGCGCTGCTGGACCAGCATCCGGCGGTCGGCCGCGTCTATTATCCGGGCCTGGCCGATCACCCGGGCCACTCCATCGCCGCCCGCCAGCAGAGTGGCTTCGGCGCGATGCTGTCGTTCGAACTGGCTGACTGCGAAGGTGATGATCCGCATGCGGCAGTGCGTGCCTTTGTCGATGGCCTGCGCTGTTTCACCCTGGCCGAATCGCTGGGCGGTGTTGAAAGCCTGGTCGCGCATCCGGCCACCATGACCCATGCGGCGATGACCGCCGAAGCGCGTGCCGCCGCCGGCATCAGCGAAGGCCTGCTGCGCCTGTCGGTGGGCATCGAGGCCGAGCGTGACCTGCTGGCCGACCTGGGCGCCGCGCTGCAGCGCGCCGAAGCAGTGATCGATGCGGCTGCACGCCGCAAACAGGTGGTGGATGCATGAGCGCGCTCGCCGCTGAAATTCCTGCGCTGGGCGTGGGACGCCTGGCGCTGCTCGGCACCGGCACGGTCGGCTCGGCCTTCGTGCAGCGTTACCAGGCATTGCGGGCGCGTGGGCTGGAACTGCCCAGCGTGCAGTGGCTGGCCAATTCACGCACTGCGCTGGAAATCGATCGTGACCTGGCGTTGCCGCTGGAGCTGGCACGACGTGCACCGCGCGATGGACAGAGTTCGCCGCCGTGGGCGAGCGCCGAGGGGCTGGAGCGTGGCGATGTTGTGGTCGACGCCACCGCCAGCGAAGACGTGGCCGCGCGCCACGTGCAGTGGCTGGCGCGCGGCGTGCACGTGGTGACCGCCAACAAGCTGGGCCGTGGTGCGCAGCTGGCACGCGCGCAGGCGATTGCCGAAAGCTGCGCCGACAGTGGCGCGCGCTATGGCGACAGCGCGACGGTGGGCGCGGGCCTGCCGCTGCTGAGCAGCCTGCGTGCGTTGGTGGCTGGTGGCGATCACATCCATGCCATCGAGGGTGTGCTGTCCGGTTCGCTGGCCTGGCTGTTCCATCGTTACGACGGCCAGTCGCCGTTCTCGGCGGCGGTGCGCGAGGCGTTGGCGGCCGGCTACACCGAGCCCGATCCGCGCCTGGACCTGTCCGGCGAAGACGTGCGGCGCAAGCTGTTGATCCTCGCCCGCAGCAGTGGCCTGGCGCTGGATGCCGCGCAGGTGCAGGTGGATTCGCTGGTGCCTGCGGCGCTGGCGGCGTTGCCGCTGGAGGAAGCGGTAGGCGCGCTGGAACAACTGGACGCGCCGTTGCAGGCGCGCTGGCAGCAGGCGCGCGACAACGGCCGCGTGCTGCGTTTCGTTGGCCGTGTTGATGGCGAGGGCGCGCAGGTGGGCCTGCGTGAGCTGCCTGCGGATCACCCGCTGGCGCAGGGGGCAGGCACCGACAACCGCGTGGCCATCCACAGTGATCGCTACCAACGCCAGCCGCTGTTGATCCAGGGACCGGGTGCGGGGGCGGAAGTCACCGCCGCCGCGCTGCTGGATGATGTGTTGCGGATCGTGGGTTGATCGCACGGTTCTTGTAGAGCCGAGCCCATGCTCGGCTGCTACTGACCGAATCCCCATCCTGCCGTATGAGCCGAGCGTGGGCTCGGCCCTACAGGGGCACGCCTGCCGGTCAGCGTGACTTCAAGGACTTCAATAACGCGCTGTTGAACTGCCTCGGGTCCTGCACCTGCGGCGAATGGCCCAGCTCGGCGAACTCGACCAGCGTTGCGCCTGGAATGGCGGCTGCCGCGGCCTTGCCAAGCACTGGGTAATTGCCCAGCGTCGCTTTCACCGCCAGCGGCGCCAGATCCCGGCCGATCGCGGTGCGGTCCTTCTGGCCAATGAACAGCGTGGTCGGCACCTGCACGTTCTTGAATTCGTACACCACCGGCTGGTTGAACACCATGTCCGAGGCCAGTGCCTGGCTCCAGGCAACGGCCTGCTTTCCCGGGCCTTCGTACATGCCCGACTGCATGCGTGCCCACGGCTCGTAGGCCGGCTTCCATTTGCCGTCGTAGTAAACCTCCAGCTGGTAGCGGCGGATGCTGTCATAGCTGATGTTCATTTCGCCGGCATACCACGCATCCACGCTGCGCCAGGGCACGCCGAGCGCCTTCCAGTCTTCCAGTCCGATCGGGTTGACCAGCGACAGGCTGCGCAGGTCCTGCGGGTACATCAGCGCGTAGCGCACCGCCAGCATGCCGCCCATCGAGTGGCCGACCAGGTGTACCGGTACATCCCCCAGCTGCAGTTGCTGCAGCAACGCATGGGTGTTGGCGGCCAGCTGCGCGAACGAGTACTGGTAGCGCTCGGGCTTGCTGGACTTGCAGAAGCCCACCTGGTCCGGGGCGATCACCCGGTAGCCGGCGGCGATCAGTGGCTTGATCGATTCCTTCCAGGTGGCCGCACAGAAATTCTTGCCGTGCAGAAGCACCACGACGCCGACCGGTGCCTTCTTCGGCGCGATGTCCAGATAGGCCATTTCCAGCGACTGCCGCTGCGACTCCAATGGGAAGGTCTTCACCTGATAGCCGTAGTCGAAGCCCTCCAGGCGTGGCCCATAGGTGGGCGCGGCGAGGGCGGACAGCGGAAGGCAGGCAAGCAGGGCGGCAGCGATCACGCGCATGGGGTGGTCCTGGGCGGGGGAGCCCCGAGCCTAACCGCAAACCGGTGATGGCGTCGTGCGACTGGGTAGAGTCGACTGTCAGTCGACTGCTCTTCGTCCCGACCGCGAAAATCCCGCGCTGCGCGCGATAGTCGACCAACGGTCGCCTCTACCCACTGCCCCATCAGCCGAGCATGGGCTCGGCTCTACAATTCAACACTCGATGACGTTCACCGCCAGGCCACCGCGGCTGGTTTCCTTGTACTTGTCCTGCATGTCGCGCCCGGTATCGCGCATGGTCTTGATCACCTTGTCCAGCGACACCTTGTGCTTGCCGTCGCCACGCATGGCCATGCGCGAGGCGTTGATCGCCTTCACCGCGCCCATCGCATTGCGTTCGATGCACGGAATCTGCACCAGGCCTCCGATCGGGTCGCAGGTCAGGCCGAGGTTGTGCTCCATGCCGATTTCCGCGGCGTTCTCGATCTGGCTGGGGTTGCCGCCGAGCGCGGCGACCAGGCCGCCGGCCGCCATCGAGCAGGCCACGCCCACTTCACCTTGGCAGCCCACTTCGGCGCCAGAGATCGAGGCGTTCTCCTTGTAGAGGATGCCGATCGCCGCCGACGTCAGCAGGAAGTCGAATACGCGCTGCTCGTTCGCACCCGGACAGAAGCGATCGAAGTAGTGCAGCACCGCCGGCAGCACGCCGGCTGCGCCGTTGGTCGGCGCGGTGACCACACGGCCACCAGCGGCGTTCTCTTCGTTCACCGCCAGCGCATAGAGGTTGACCCAGTCCAGCGTGGTCAGCGGATCGCGCATCGCGGCTTCCGGCTTCGACGACAGCTCGCGGTACAGCGCCGGCGCACGACGGCCCACCTTCAGGCCACCCGGCAGCACGCCTTCCTCGCGGATGCCGCGTGCCACGCACGACTGCATGGCGCTCCAGATCTCGCGCAGGTTGGCGCGGATCTCGTCTTCGCTGCGCCAGCATTTCTCGTTCTCGAACATCAGCTGGGCGATGCTCAGGCCGCTGCGCGCGGTCTGCGCCAGCAGCTCGTCGCCGCTCTTGAACGGGTAGGGCAGCGGGGTCTCGTCGGGCACGATGCGGTCATCGGCCGCGTCGTCCTGGTTGACCACGAAGCCGCCACCGACCGAGTAATAGTCGCGGGTGGCGATCACTTCGTCCTCGGCGTTGTACGCGGTGAAGCGCATGCCGTTGGTGTGGTACGGCAGCTTCTGGCGCTTGTTCATGCCGAGGTCGCGTTTCTCGTCGAAAGCGATTTCGTGCTGGCCCATCAGCTGGATGCGCTTGCTGCTGCGGATGCGCTCCAGCGTGGCTGGAATGATGTCCGGGTCGATCAGGTTTGGCCGCTGGCCTTCCAGGCCCAGCAGGATTGCCTTGTCGGTGCCATGGCCGCGGCCGGTCAGTGCCAGCGAGCCATAGACATCGGCGCGGATGCGCGCGACTTCGTGCAGGCGACCCGGGTCGAGCAGCCAGCGATGGATGAATCGCTCGGCGGCCTTCATCGGCCCGACGGTGTGCGAGGAGCTCGGGCCAATGCCGATCTTGAAAACGTCGAACGTGCTGACAGCCATGGTTGCCGTACTGCGGGTACCGGAGGAGACCGCTATTCTAGCGGTTCATGCCGCACTTCCATGGCTGCGGCGCAGCATTTCGGCAGAGGGAGCAAAACCGGTGTTGACCCTGTTCCAGCGCGACGACTGCCATCTGTGTGACATGGCCCTGGCCGAGCTGGCCAAGGCGCGGGCACCGGAGTTCGAATCGGTGTTCCTGGACGATCAGCCGGCGCTGGAAGCGCGCTATGGCGCGCGGGTGCCGGTGCTGCGCGACGAGACTGGCGGTCGTGAGCTGGACTGGCCGTTCGACGCGGCCCGTGTGCAGGCCTGGCTGGCCGAGGGTTGAATCCGCCGGGCATGGCCCGGCGGCAGGCGCGGTCGCGCCGCACGCAGCAGCCGAGCATGGCTCGGCTCTACAGGATGCGGCCGGGGCCATGCCCCGGCCCATTGCTCATTTCGCGTCGAACTTCACGATCGTGCTGATCGCGGTTTCGTCCGGAATGGTCTTGGTGTCGGCCCAGTCGCCGCCGCCGACACCGAAGTCCAGGCGCTTGACCGTGGCCTTGCCGGTCAGCACCGGCTGGGTGCCCGGCTTCCAGGTGAAGGTGAGGGTGACCGGCTTGCTGACCCCGCGCAGTTCCAGGGTGCCATCGGCGGCGAACTGGTCATTGCCCACCGCGCGGAAACCCTTGGCGGTGTAGCGAGCGGTGGCGAACTTGCCGACATTGAAGAAATCGGTGGTCTGCAGGGTCGAGTCACGGTCGCTGTTGCCGCTCTTGGCGCCGGCCAGCGGGATCACCACGTCCAGCGAACCGGCGGCCGGATTGGCCGGGTCGAAGCTGAGCTTGGTGGCAAAGCCCGGGAAGCTGCCGGTGAACACTTCGCCGTCGTACTTGGTGGCGAACACCAGGATCGAGCCGGCGCCGGGGGCCTGCGCGTAGTCGGCGGCGAGCACCGGGGCGGTGGCCAGCATGCCGGCCAGGGCGGCGGCCACGGCGGCCGGAGTGGTCAGTTTCAGGTTCATCGGTCAGTCCTTCTGAGGGGAGGCAAGCCAGCCGCGCGGCAACATGCGGGACAAGGTCGCATCGCGCTGGAACAGGTGGTGGTAGAAGGCAGCGCCGGCATGGGCCAGCACCACCGCGATCAACAGCCAGAAGCCGTATTCGTGGATGGCGTGCGATACCGCGACCACCTGCGGATCGGGGCCGCTCAGCTTGGGCACGTCGACCAGGCCGAACCAGCGGAACGGGCGCAGGCCGCTGGCCGAGTCGTACAGCCAGCCCGACAGCGGGATGGCGAACATCAGCACATACAGCAGCACGTGGGTGGCGCCGGCAATGCGTTCCTGCCAGCTGGGCACGCCCGGCACCGGCTTGGGCGCGCCGGCGTACATGCGCCAGCCGAGGCGGAACAGCACCAGCGCCAGCACGGTGATGCCGATCGACTTGTGTGCGGTGTAGACCCAGAAATACTTGGGGGTCTTGGGCAGTTCACCCATGGTCAGGCCGACCACGCCGAGGGCGAGGATCAGCAGTGCGATCAACCAATGCAGGATCTGGCTGACACTCCCCCAGGCGGCGGGGGTGTTCTTGGCGGTCATGAAGGGTCCTCTAGGGGGCCGTCTTGGGGTCGGAGTGCGGAACGGGAGCGGGAGTTCCCGGGGCGTCGCTGCGGTCGAGGGTGGCTTCAGCCTCGATCCTCAGC